>WFZY01000332.1 GCA_015489265.1 Flavobacteriaceae bacterium
AATTTTTGTTTTTGTTTTTGACAACCAACCGGTCTTTCATATTAGAAACAACTTGATTAAAATCTTTTAAAGTCAGCCGGTAAACTGCATTTTTTTCATATCCTGCTTTTGTATTCCTATAAAAAGTTCCCGATAAGAAATCTAAATCAACGGGTTCATTAAAATTAAAGGTTTTAGTAATAGATTTTACTTGAGCTTTTTTACTGACTTTATCTTTGTATCGATATATTGTTGCTTGATTTTTTTCCGGATTAAAGCTGATTTGATATTGTTGCTCGTTTAATATTTTAATTTGAAAAGGCACATTGATAACTTGCCATTTAGAGTTATCGGGTTGAAAAATAAAGGGACTTTTATGATAAAGATCAATCCAATAATATTTATCTTTTTTTTGATAGGAGATATAACTTTTAAGTTTTTCAACAACTTTTTCGTTATGAGATCTTGATTTTAAGGTGGTGACTACCAGATTAACTTTATCACTAACGCCTCCCCAGTTAAAAACCAAACTCATATTGGAAGTAAAGAAAGGGTTGTTTTCATCTTTAATGGTTACATAGCTGTCCAGTTCATAAATATTTTGTTTATGTAAATTGATATAATAGGCAATAGCCAGAGCTGCCACGAGAGCTGTCACAAACCATTTCCAGTGTGACAACAATTTAAGTAGTAATAATTTAAAATCAAAATTGGACTGTTCGTCATCAAAAGCAAACTGATTATCAATATTCATAAAAAAAATTATTTTACGTATTTGCTAAATAAGATTATGGTTGTAATAAGTGATAAAGCGGTAATAGTTGTTGAGATACTTTGTTGCAAGGTGGTGCCGGTTCCCCAAGTTTTTTGAGGTAATGGGGGGACATAAATAACATCGTTGGGACGCATATAAAAATAAGGAGATTGGACAACACCTGCATCGGTCAAATCTAAAATTTTCTTGACCAATTTGTTTTGTTCCCGCCTTATAACAGTAACCTTTTTGCGGTTTCCAACCAAGGTAATATCACTGCTACCTCCCAAAATATCAAATAAAGTGGGTTTTTCTTTATACAAAACACCTGTTCTGGGGTTTTTAACTTCTCCTAATACCGTAAAAGGCACACCTGCAAGTTTTACCTTAATGTATATATCATTCAAACTTCTGAATTGCGTCTCCAAAAGTTTACGTTTGATTATTTCTTTAACTTCTTTGAAAGTCTTACCTTCAACATATATTTTGTTAATAACAGGTAATTCAATATAGCCATTGTTATCCACCGTATAGCCGTCGAAATATAAAGAACTTTCAGAGTTCCGATTAGAAGTTGCAATATTTTGTTGCATTTTAAAAAGGCGTTCCACCGTTTCGTTACCGGATTTTAGGTTGACATATAAAATATCATTTTTTTGAATTTTATAAGCAGTACTATCAATAACATTATCGGGCAAATCCCCTTGTACATAAACAATATTTTTGTAGGGCACGCAAGAGCTTACGGATAGTATTAATAAAATGCTTATAAAAATGACCGGAATATTTTTCATAAATAATGAATTAGGTTAATACATTGTCACTATATTAATTTACAAATATAAGATAAATTATATTTTAGTAAAGATTTTTAGGACATTTTATCTAAATCGGGATATAAAAAGTCGTTGTATGGAAAGCGTTTGATATGAATTTTTCGGACTTCATTATATAATGTATCTTTCAATTTATCTATATTATATTTTTGGACAGCCGAAATAAATACCACCGGATTATCTGATTTTGCCAACCATGTTTTTTGTAGTGTTTCTTGTTGATTTTCAGGTAATAAATCAATTTTATTAAAAATAATCACAGAGGGCTTATCAGCAGCTTTTATTTCAGATAAAATCTGCTTGACCGTTTTCATGTGTTCCTCAAAATTGGGATGCGAAATATCTACAACATGAATCAACAAATCGGCTTCGGTTACTTCATTGAGCGTTGATTTAAAAGATTCGATCAATTGAGTCGGCAGTTTTCTGATAAATCCAACCGTATCAGTCAGCAAAAACGGAATATTATGTACGACTATTTTTCTGACGGTGGTGTCTAAAGTTGCAAAAAGTTTGTTTTCGGCAAAAACATCCGATTTACTCAAAACATTCATCAAAGTACTTTTTCCGACATTGGTATAACCTACCAGCGCTGCACGTACCATTTTACCACGATTACCGCGTTGGGTTGCCATTTGTTTATCAATAGCTTTCAGTTTCTTTTTTAATAGTGAAATTTTGTCACGAATAATACGACGGTCTGTTTCGATTTCCGTTTCACCGGGACCTCGCATACCGATACCTCCACGTTGGCGTTCTAAGTGTGTCCACATACCGGTTAGCCGTGGTAATAAATATTGGTATTGTGCCAATTCTACTTGGGTTCGGGCATAAGAAGTTTGAGCCCGCTGGGCAAAGATATCAAGAATTAAACGGGTCCGGTCAATTATTTTGACTTGCAAAATTTTTTCAAGATTCTTTTGTTGTGCCGGAGATAATTCTTCATCAAAAATAACACTATCTATTTCATGTTCCTCAATATAGGTTTTAATTTCTTGTAATTTGCCTGATCCCAAAAAAGTTTTAGGGTTTGGTTTATCCAGTTTTTGCACAAAAAATTTTAAAACTACCCCACCGGCAGTTTTTGATAAAAACTCAAGTTCTTTTAGGTATTCTTCGACTTTTTCAGCCGGTTGTTGCTGATTTATAATACCGATTAAAATAACTTTTTCGTAAAAATTTTCTTTTTTTTCAATCATCTTTCTATTTATTAGTAAATAAAATTATTTAAATATGGAATTTGCCGGATTTTTTTTTATTTTTGGCTTTATTATATAAAATAACAAAATTATGAAAAGAAACAATTACTTTATATTGTTTGTGCTATTATTTGGTTTTACAACTACAAGTATTAAAGCACAGCATATTGATGCCGGACCTGACCAAACAGTTTGTAACGGCGAAACGGAGGTAAGCTTGCATGCCGACATTGGTCGTGTTCTAACCGGTCGCTACCGTGTTGAGAGTACCCCATTTAACTGGATACCAATTGATGCAACCGCACAAGACGTCATGATTACAGATGGTGGAACCACGGGTCCATTAAGAATTGACGACCGGTATGGTAATGCTATTGATTTGCCTTTTCCGGTTTATTTTTATGGTAGAACCTACAACCAAATTGTTGTCGGTTCAAACGGGGACATTATTTTTGAGCCGAGTGTAGCTACGACTTATGATGCTTGGCCAATAGACCCGACTGAATTAATACCCAATCACACTTTACCATATTGGGACAGTGGAAGTAATTTATCTTTTGCTTCTATTATGGGAGCTTATCATGATATAGATATTAGTGTTACTTATCCTACTGAAGAATTAAAATATATGACTGTTGGAACGGCTCCTAACCGTAAATTTGTCATCATTTACAAAGATATTCCACAATTTAGTTGTAATAATCTTTTATCAAGCCAAGAAATCATTTTTAATGAAAGCGACTTTTCTTTTGAAGTTCATATTAAGGAAAAACCGGTTTGCTCCGGTTGGAATGACGGTTTGGCAACATTAGGCACGCAAAATGAAGAGTTGCTACCTGATACTTGTGGTAATTATCCGGGTGATATCACCAGTTCTACTTTGCCTAATAGAAATACAGGCGCTTGGGATATTTCACCTGCTACTCCGGAAGCTTATAAATTCATACCTGATGCTAATGCTACGATTAAATGGTATGATAGTAGCAGAAATGTGGTAGGAACCGGAGCGGATGTAACAGTTCCTTTTAATCCTGTTAACGGACAAGAAACATATACGCTTGAAGTGGTTTTTGAAGATTGTCATGGCAATACTTTCTCAGAATTTGATGAAGTAACCGTATATCAATTACCACAACCGCAAGTCAATTTACCCGAAGAAGAAATGATTTGTCAAAATGAAACCAAAATTTTAGACGGTACCGTTCAAAATGCTTCCGATTATACCAGTATTTCATACGAATGGGTAGATGGTGCTGGTACAGTTTTAGGTTCTGACCCGAAATTAACCATCACAAATGGTGGTACTTATACCATAAATATTACTGTTGACGGTTGTGTTGCCAGTTTTACAGATGTTGTAACTCCTTATCAATTTGAATGCCGTGTTCCGGAAGCTATTTCACCTAATGGTGATGGAGACAATGATCAATGGTTTTTAGATTATTTGGCTCAGAAAACCGGTATTGATAAAGTCGAAATTTTTGATCGTCGCGGGGTCTTGGTTTATGAAAAATCAGATTATACCAATGAATTTGTTGGAAAAAACAATAAAGGAAACGATTTACCCGCAGCTACCTATTTTTATGTTATCAAACTCAAAGATGGTAAAAAACTAACCGGTTGGTTGTATTTAGCAAGATAAAAAACTAATTAACTATGAAAAAAATAATATTAAGTATTGTTGGATTCCTTTTCCTATCATTAGGAACTATCCAAGCACAACAATTACCACATTATACGCAATATATGTATAATATGAACATCTTGAATCCCGCTTATGCCGGTTCAAGAGGACCTGAGGTTATTTCATTCGGAACATTATATCGCAACCAATGGTATGATGCTCCCGGAAATCCGAAAACTTTAACAGCTAATATTCATGGCGCTTTTAACGACAATAACGGTGCCGGTTTATCTTTTATTAAAGATGAATATGGTCCTATCAAACAAAGTATGATAACAGCTGATTATTCGCATACCTTGCATTTTAGAAAATCTAATTTAGCTTTCGGTTTAAAAGCCGGCGTGAATTTATTCAATGTCAATAATGACTATTACATCGTGCATCCCAATGATCCGGTTTTAGCCAATAGTTTGAGTGATACACGTCTAAATTTGGGTGCAGGAGTGTTTTATTATACTGACAAATACTATTTATCAGTTTCCGTACCAAACTTTTTAGCTAATAAATTTAATGGAGGCAATGGTTATCAGGCTACTGACGAAGTACACTTATTTGTTGCCGGAGGTTATGTATTTAATATTGGTAAAATATTTAAGTTAAAACCACATTTCCTATTATATAATAATATCAGCCAGTCTATTCAAGCTGATTTGAATTTAAACTTTTTATTTTTCGATAGATTTGAATTCGGATCATCTTATCGTTTAAGCGATTCGGTGAATTTCTTATTTAATGTCCGGTTATTTGACAGTTTGCGTTTAGGATACGCTTATGATGTTCATGTTTCGGATATTTCTTATTACAGTCCTGTATCTCATGAGTTTTTCTTAAACTATGATTGGTCACTCGGTAAAAAAGTTATGTTATCACCCAGATACTTCTAAAAATTATGACTATGAAAAAAATATATATACTTATCATTTCATTGACATTTGGACTGAATGCCGCAATGGCACAAAGTTCTCTTGTTAAAAAAGCCGATAAATATTATCAGCGCTTACAATATGTCAAGGCGGCAGAGACTTATGAAAAAGCCGTAGCAAAAGGAGATACAGATACTCATGTGTATCAAAATCTTGCTGATTCCTATTATCAAATTTTTGATACTAAAAATGCAGAAAAGTATTATGCTATATTAGCTCAAAAATCAGATGATCCTGAAGTGTTTTATCGTTATGCCCAAATGCTGAAAGCTAATGGTAAATATGAAGAGAGCATCCCTTGGATGGAAAAATTTGCTAAGATGAAACCGGCAGATCACAGGGCTATTAAGTTTAGAGAAAATCCTAATTATTTGCCTAAAATATTAGATCGTGACAAAGACAAATTTGTTGTTAATGAAATGCCTAATATCAACACAGAATATGCTGATTTTGATGCTAAGCCGCTTGGTGACAAATTATATTTTGTATCTGCTCGTGATACCAAGGGTAAAACTTATGATTGGGATAAACAACCTTTCTTAGATATCTATCAAGCTGATTATGTCGATGGTATTGTTAGTAATGTAGAAAAAGTCCCCGGTGATGTAAACACCAAGTATCACGATGGTACATTCTGCTTCTCCCCCGATGGTAAAACCATGTATTTTACCCGTGATAATTATTATGATAGATCATACAAAACAGATTCTACCGGAATCAGTCGTCTTAAACTGTTTTCTGCCCAATTAGTTGGCGGCGAGTGGACTAATGTACAAGAATTACCTTTTAACAATGATAATTACTCGGTAGGACATCCTGCCGTAAGTCCTGATGGTAAAAAATTATATTTTTCATCCGATATGCCGGGTGGTTTAGGACAATCTGACCTATATGTCGCAGAGATAAAAGGTCATAATAAATTCGGAGATCCGGTTAATCTTGGTCCGAATATCAATACAGAAGGACGTGAAAATTTTCCCTTTATCAGTAACAAAGGCGATTTATATTTCTCATCCGATGGTCATTTGGGTTTAGGAGGCTTAGATGTTTTTGCTTGTAAAAATGTTGATGGCAAATTTTCAAGACCCAGAAACCTCGGTGTCCCGTTAAACAGTGGAAAAGATGATTTTGCCATTTATATCGATGATGACACCAAAAATGGTTTTATCTCAAGTAACAGAGACGCAACCAGAGTAGGGGACGATAATATCTATACTATTAAAAATATAAAACCGGTTTGTGATGTGCTAATTTCAACAACTGTTGTTGATGCCAAAACAGGCAAAGTCATACCACAAGCATCAGTAACTTTAACCGATAAGGATGGTAATCCTATTAAAACCAAATTGACCGACGATGAAGGTCATGCCGATTTCTTAATAGAATGTAATCAAAATGTAGCAGTAGAAGGTAGAGCGGAAGAATATGAAAATAACAAAGTCAATGTAGCCCCTACTG
>WFZY01000333.1 GCA_015489265.1 Flavobacteriaceae bacterium
GTGGCGTTTAACCTGTTCCATAACCGGATAAGGAAGCTGCTGTTTTGCATAATAACATATTCAAAGAGCTTGCCGAATCCGGCAAGCTTTTTTTATTTATTATCTAGTTGCAAGTAACAAGTAGCGATGCCTTACAGTGCATCTGAATTGAGAATTGACACTTCGATACATTCTTTGCTCCTACGTCGCAAAGAACACTCAGTGTCCGTTTTCCTCAGTTCCTCAAATTACTTGCAGAAGTAAAGTATGAAGTAGTAATCAAGCATCACAGCGACAAATAATCAATGAAGTAGAGAAAAGTCATCAATTCCTCAAATAAAAGGCAGTAATTTCATAAGAAGTATAAATAATCATCAGTAAAGAAAACAAACTAAGAAATAGAAAAAATCCTCAATTCCTCAAATAAATAAAAATGAAATACCAAACCAAAATTATTGAAAAGCCGGCCGACTTAATCACACCCGTAGGCGTGTATCTGCGGATACGTGACCGGTTTCCGGAAAGCTTATTGCTCGAAAGTTCCGATTATAACAGCGACAAAAACAGTTTTACCTATATTGTTGCCGGTCGATTGGAACAGTTTAAGATTCAGAACAACACGTTGATAATCAACGATAAAGAAACGAAAATTAACAAGCCGGATACCGTCAAAAATGGCTTAAAATCATTTATCAAACAAATCAATGTCAGTCAATCCGATAAAACCAAGCAGTTTAACGGGTTATACGGGTTTACCGGTTTTGAAGCGGTCAAATATTTCGACACGTTTGATTTTGAACCCAAACCCAAAAAAGATGATATTCCCGAAATGTCTTACGGCTTTTACCGGTTTATCATCGCTATTAACCATTTCAATGATGATGTTATAATTTTGGAAAATATTCCCGAAGGTGATACATCACAATTAGACGATTTTGCCGGATTGGTTTTTGCGCAAAAAACCCCGCAATTTCCGTTTAAATCCGGCAAAGACGAAACATCCTTTATTACGGATGACGACTTTCTTGAATTGGTCAAAAAAGGCAAAGAATATTGTCAGTTAGGTGAAGTTTTTCAAATTGTATTTGCCCGCCGTTTCAGGCAGAGTTTTAAGGGGGATGAATTCAACGTTTACCGTGCTTTACGGTCTATAAATCCGTCGCCCTACTTATTTTATTACGATTATGGCAATTTTAAACTTTTTGGTTCGTCACCGGAAAGCCAACTGGTCATTGCGCGTGGCGAAGCCAAACTCAATCCCATAGCCGGCACGTACAAAAAAACCGGCGATTTTGAAATAGATAAATTATTAGCAGAAAAATTACGTCAAGACCCCAAAGAAAATGCCGAACATACCATGCTCGTCGATTTGGCACGTAACGATTTAGGTCGTTTTTGCACCCAAGTCGAAGTTAAAAAATACAAAGAAATTCAGCATTTCAGTCATGTGATTCATATCGTGTCGGAAGTTACCGGAAAAGTCCGTTCACAAGACGACGCCATTGATATTTTCGGGGCGACTTTTCCGGCGGGGACTTTGAGTGGTGCACCCAAGTATCGTGCATTGGAATTGATTAACAAAGATGAAGCCCATCAACGCAGTTTTTACGGTGGCACAGTCGGCATTATCAGTTTGACCGGCGATATAAACACGGCAATTACCATCCGGTCAATATTGAGCCAAAACGGTAAATTGCATTACCAAGCCGGTGCAGGTATCGTTGTAGATTCGGTTCCGGAAAGCGAACTTAAAGAAGTGGATAACAAACTCGGCGCCTTGCGAAAAGCTATAAAAATGGCAGAGAGATTCTAGTAGTGACAAAATATATTTCATCTCAATAGAAAGCGGCGCTTCGGTACATTCCGTCCCGACTTTTGTCGGGACAGAACACTCAGCGACCTTTCCTCAATTCCTCAAATTATATGTAGGAATTTGGTATGAAGTAAGAAGTAGTCATCATACAACAACATATTCTATGAAGCACAATAAATCATCAAAAAAACAAAATCATCTATGAATCAAAAAAAGATACTCATAATAGACAATTACGATTCGTTTACCTACAATTTGGTGCAGTATGTCAAAGAACTGACCGATGCCCAAGTAGATGTTTATCGCAATGATACCATTAGTTTAGCAGACATAGATGCCTATGATACCGTTATTTTTTCGCCCGGTCCGGGCTTGCCAGAACAAGCAGGTATTATGATAGACGCTATCAAGCAATATGCACCACAAAAAAAAATGCTGGGGGTTTGCTTGGGACATCAAGCTATCGGGATGGCGTTTGGTAGCAAATTGCAAAATCTTAAAAAAGTCTATCATGGCGTGCAAACACCGGTAAAAATTATGGATACAGATGACCCTGTTTTTAAGAATATCGCACCGGAAACCGAAGTCGGGCGTTATCATTCTTGGGTCATTGCGCCGACAACTTTGAGTGATGAATTAAAAGTAACCGCTCAATCAGAAGACGGACAAATTATGGCTGTCAAACACAAAAAATATCCGGTCTGGGGCTTACAGTTTCATCCTGAAAGCATTATGACCGATGAAGGCAAAAAAATGATACAAAATTTTTTGGAAGCCCCCCGACCTTGTAGGTTTCCAAAACCTGCTAGGTCTAAAAAATAATAAGCAAAATGTCATTCCGACAGAGATTAGTCGGGAACGAAATTACAGTGGAAAATAAGACCTGATAGGTTTCTAAAACCTGTTAGGTCTAAATATCAAGAAGATCTTATTTGTAGGTTAGAATAGAAATAAAAATGTCAATAAGCTAAAAAAAATAAGAAGCAGAATGTCATTTCGACAGAGTCTCGACTTTCATCGAGACGACGAGAAATCTCAATCATGAATAAAAACATAATCCCATGAAAACCCTATTAAATCAACTCTTTCAACACAAAGTATTAAGCCAAACGGAAGCCGAAAGCGTCATCAAAGAAATGGCAACAGGCGAGATTCCCGATGCACAAGTCGCCGCATTTTTGACCGTTTTCAACATGCGTCCTATTAGTCTGGACGAATTTAAAGGTTTTCGCAAAGCCCTATTGGATTTAGCGATTCCGGTAGATTTATCCGACTTTGAAACCATTGATATGTGCGGCACCGGTGGCGATGGTAAAAATACGTTTAATATTTCCACTTTGGCGTCGTTTGTAGTGGCGGGCGCCGGTTATAAAGTCGCCAAGCACGGTAATTACGGTGTGTCGTCAGTCAGCGGGTCGTCTAATGTTTTGGAAGCGCTCGGCTACCGGTTTACCAATGATGAAAAAGTTTTGCAGCAGCAAATAGCCGATGCCAATATTACCTTTTTACACGCGCCTAAATTTCATCCGGCTATGGCTGCCGTGGCACCGGCACGACGGGCTTTGGGTCTTAAAACGTTTTTTAATATGCTCGGTCCGGTGGTCAATCCGTCCAGACCGACGCATCAACTAGCCGGCGTTTTCAGTTTGGAATTAGCCCGACTGTATCAATATTTGTTTCAAGATGAGCCACAAAAAAACTACGCTGTAATTTATGGATTAGATGGTTATGACGAAATCTCACTTACGGGCGAATTTGTGATGAAAGACCGTCAAGGTGAGCATTTACTCTCACCCAAAGATTTGGGCTTACCGCAAATTTCACAAAAAGACATTTTTGGTGGCAATACGGTTGAAGAAGCCGTTGGTATTTTCAAAAGAATTATCGAAGGAAACGGCACCGATGCTCAAAACAATGTGGTATGTGCCAATGCAGCCATGGCTATCAAATTGTTCCGCCCCGAAGCGGATTTTGCGACCTGTTTTGAAAAAGCCAAAGCATCATTACTCGGACTGAAAGCTTTACATAGTTTAAAACTGATTACCAATTAATTATGGATATTTTACAAAAAATCATCAACTACAAAAAACCGCTTTTGGAACAGCAAAAACGACAAATACCCATTGAAGCCTTGCAAATTCATCCCTATTTTAAACGAAAAAGCTTGTCGCTATCCAATGCTTTAACCAAACCGGACAGTAGCGGCATTATTGCTGAATTTAAAAGACGCTCGCCATCCAAACCGGCAATCAATTTGACGGCTGATGTGCAAAAGGTAACAACCGGATACCAAAAATCCGGTGCTGCTGCGCTATCCGTTTTGACCGACACGCATTTTTTTGGTGGAAAAAACCTTGATATTGAACAGATTAGAGATTTTATCAATATTCCAATTTTGCGAAAGGATTTTATATTTGACACCTATCAAGTTTACGAAGCCAAAAGCATCGGTGCCGATGCTATTTTGTTGATTGCCGAAGTTTTGTCAAAAGATGAAATCTTGCAATTGGTAAAAACAGCTCATGAACTGGGAATGGAAGTGTTATTGGAAATTCACAGCACATCGCAATTGGATAAATTGAATCCCTATATAAATGTGTTGGGGATTAACAACCGTAATTTAAAAACCTTTGAAGTCAGTATTGACAATTCCATTCAAATTGCCGGAAAATTACCGAAAGACATCATTAAAATTTCGGAAAGTGGCATCCGTTCACCGGAAGACATCAAACGATTGCGCACTTATGGTTTTCAAGGATTTTTAATCGGGGAAAGTTTTATGAAAACCCCTGCGCCGGAACAAGCTTGTAGGGATTTTATAAGCAAGACCTGTTAGGTTTTTAAAACCTGATAGGTCTGAAAAACAAAAAATATGTAAAATAATAATTGAGATTCCTCATCGTCCCGACCAAAGTCGAGACACTATCGGAATGATAATCAGTATATAACAGCTAAATTTTATAAGTAGCACTCTGTCATTTCGAAGGAGGAACGACTGAGAAATCTCACTAAATATGAATAATTCAAAAGATTCCTTCCCGACTTTCGTCGGGACAGGCTGTCGCTCGTGCCTCGCTCACTCGGAATGACAATTAATAAAATAAGAAGCACCGTGTCATTTCGACGGAAGGAAGACGCAGGATGACTGACAGCCTGTCCCGATTTATCGGGGAGAAATCTCAAAAACAAAAACAATGACCAAAAACCTAAAAATAAAAGTCTGCGGCATGCGTGAACCGCAAAATATTACCGATTTGCTCAAATTGCAACCGGATTTTATCGGGTTTATTTTTTATCCTAAATCGAAGCGGTATTTAGATAAAAATTTGCCCGACATTGATTTCGGCAATACCTTAAAAACCGGTGTGTTTGTCAATGAACATAGTGATAACGTATTGAAAACTGCTCAAAAATACCGGTTAGATGTTTTGCAACTGCACGGGAACGAATCGCCTGATTATTGTCAAAAATTAAAAGAAAAATCTTATCAAATTATTAAAGTTTTTTCGGTAGGCAATCATTTTGACTTTAAACAATGTGTTGATTATGAACCTGTTGTCGATTATTTTTTATTTGATACCAAAGGCAAACTACCCGGTGGAAACGGACAGGTTTTTAATTGGGATATTTTA
This sequence comes from Flavobacteriaceae bacterium, assembly GCA_015489265.1. Taxonomy (GTDB): domain Bacteria; phylum Bacteroidota; class Bacteroidia; order Flavobacteriales; family Flavobacteriaceae; genus WGBX01. The sequence continues at coordinate 5,425 of WFZY01000333.1, forward strand.
GCCGGTTATGCTTTAAAAACACCTTTTTTATTAAGCGGCGGTATCGGTTTAAAACATTTACCGGCAATTAATGCATTCAGTCATCCGCAATTAGCGGGGATTGATGTCAATAGCGGATTTGAAGTCCGTCCGGGCTATAAAAATATTAACGAACTCAAAACTTTTTTCCATGAAATACGAAGTTGATCAACTGGGATTTTACGGGCGTTACGGCGGCGCTTTTATCCCGGAATTATTACACAAAAACATCGCCGAACTGCAAGCACGTTATTTGGATTTAATCAATAGTCAAGATTTTCAACGGCAATTTAACCGCTTGCTCTGTGACTATGTCGGACGCCCTTCACCTCTATATTTTGCCAAGCGTTTGAGCGATAAATACCAAACCAAAATCTATTTGAAACGCGAAGATTTGAACCATACCGGTTCGCATAAAATCAACAATACCATCGGACAGATTTTATTGGCCAAACATTTGGGTAAAACGCGCATAATTGCCGAAACCGGTGCCGGTCAACATGGTGTTGCTACTGCTACGGTTGCCGCTTTGGCGGGCTTGAAATGTGTGGTATATATGGGCGAAAAAGATATTGAACGCCAAGCCCCGAATGTTGCCCGCATGAAAATGCTGGGCGCTACCGTAAAACCGGCAACTTCGGGAAGTAAAACGCTTAAAGATGCCACTAATGAAGCCATTCGCGATTGGATTAATCATCCCGAAGATACATATTACATTATCGGGTCGGTCGTCGGACCGCATCCCTATCCTGATATGGTAGCGCGGTTTCAGTCGGTGATTAGCGAAGAAATGATGCAACAATTAGCCGCTCAAACCGGCAGGGATTATCCCGACAGAATTATTGCCTGCATCGGTGGTGGCAGCAATGCCGCAGGCGCTTATTACCATTTTTTAGACAACGATAATGTTGAATTGGTAAGTGTGGAAGCCGGTGGCTTGGGCATCGATTCCGGACATTCGGCAGCAACCAGTGTTTTAGGCACAGATGGGGTTATTCATGCTAGTTTAACCAAATTGATGCAAGATGCAGACGGACAAATTATAGAGCCATACAGCATTTCTGCCGGATTGGACTATCCGGGCATCGGTCCGCTGCATGCTCATTTGATTAGTAGCGGCAGAACCAAAGTCTTAACGGCTAATGATGACGAAGCCATCAAAGCCGGTTATGAATTAACCCGATTAGAAGGTATTATTCCCGCTTTGGAATCGGCGCATGCTTTGGCGGCATTACCCAAAATCAAGTTTAAACCCGATGAAATTACCGTAGTTAATCTCTCGGGACGCGGCGATAAAGATTTGGCGACTTATTTAAAATTTTTAAACCAATAAGATATGGGAACACAACGATTGCATCAACTTTTTCAAGATAAAAACAGTGATTTATTAAGTATTTACATCACGGCAGGCTATCCCGAAAAGGACGCTATGCCCAAATTGATTAAACTTTTAGCCGAAAAGGGTGTAGATTTTATAGAAGCCGGCATGCCCTATTCCGACCCGTTGGCAGACGGACCGACCATTCAATACAGCAGTAGTGTGGCATTGAAAAACGGTATGAATTTAGCGACCTATTTTAAGCAGATAGCCAAAATTAGAACAGAAGTAGATGTGCCGATTTTGTTTATGGGCTATTTTAATCAAATACTGAAAACCGGCATAGAAAAGTTTTTGCAACAATGCAAAA
>WFZY01000334.1 GCA_015489265.1 Flavobacteriaceae bacterium
GCCGATGGCACTTTGGAAGCCGGTGGTGATAATATTGCCGTTACTGCCGGACATTATATCGTTACCTTTGACCCCAAACGCGGCACTTATAGCATTGATACTGCCGATTTATGGGGATTGGTTGGTGATGCCACACCCAATGGTTGGAATGGACCGGATTTGAAATTCTTACCTGATTTCGGATTACATCCGGGTAAATTTTACTTAAATGCCGTAACACTCACAAATGGTGAAATAAAAATCCGTCAAAATGATGATTGGACTGTCAATTACGGCGACGATGGCAATGACGGCACACTAGACCCCGGTGGGGCGAATATTCCCGTTTCTGCCGGCATTTATAATATTGAATTGGACTTTTCCGTTAGTCCGCCAACCATAAGTATAATGGCTTGGCAATAAGTTTAAAAACTTAATCCTTTCTTGTTCAGTTGAACAAGAAAGGATTATAAATATAGAACCATGAAAATCAAGCTTGTTCTTTTAACTATAATAATTTGCCAAAATTTATTTAGTCAGGTTGGTATCGGTAATAATAATCCGGATGCTTCCGCTCAATTGGATATCACAGCCGGTAATAAAGGTGTTGTGATTCCCAGAGTAGCACTAAATGATGTCAATGATACAAGTTTGGATGGCGTTAATAATGCCATTGAAGGGCTTACTATTTATAACACAAACGATAATGTTACAGGCGGCAATGGTAAAGGTTTTTATTATTTTAACGGAACAAAGTGGACTAAATTGATTCCACAATCTGATAATGTGGCTGTCATCACACTTGATACCAATCAAGTCAATGTTACCAATACGTCGGGGGCTGATGTTTCCGGATATGATGCGGCTTTGGAACCTATTTTCTTTAACAAAAACGGCAAATTACAAGTCAAACTGATCATTCGTTATTCTGCGATTAATGGCACGGTCAACTTTCAATTAAGAGCTCATGACAATTTATCGGAAAAATGGCCGATTACCAATGCTGATTTCGGTATTTTTGCAACAACGCAAACCGGTGGCGTTGCTACCAGTGATTGGAAATCGTGGGATGCCGGCACTAATGCCCATGAAATACATTTGTTTGCTTGGGTTAACAACAGTGGCGACTATGTCACCATAGAAAGCGCCTATCTTTTAGTTCGTTCTCAATAAAATTCACCTTTATTAAAAATAAAATTTATTTATGAAAAAAATTACAACACTTATCCTTTTATTCAACCTTTATATAGGTTTTAGTCAAGCAGTTGTCATCAATCCTTATCCTTTTGAAGTCGGACAATCCGTAACCATTACTATTGACCAAAACACGACTGCAACAGATTGTAATCACTTAAACAATCCCAATAAAGTTTATATGCATGCCGGAGTCGGTGATGATAACAATCCTTGGCAATATGTCGTTGGCAATTGGGGTCAAGATGACGGCGTCGGAGAAATGACCAACAATGGCGACGGCACGTGGAGTATCACTATTGTGCCGCAAACCTATTTCGGTTTAACGGCATCTCAGGCAGCAAGTATTACCAAAATGGGTATGGTATTTCGCAATGAAGACGGCTCACAAGAATACAAAGACAACGGCTGTCAAGATTTTATCGTCAATGTTGGCGCCTTTCAAGTAACGATGATTAACCCTGATGATACCGGCGTGATCATAGTTCCCAATGGCGGTTCAACCCAAATTTTGGCTCAAAATAGCAATGGTAATGCCAATTACGAGTTATTTGCTAATGGTGTCAGTGTGCATACGCAAAACAATACGAGTTTTTATAACGGTTATTTATTTCAAAATTTAACCGAAAATCAATATTGTGAACTACATGTTAGTCAAGGGAGTTCCGTGGTAATCAAAAAGTTTGTTATTTTAGTCGACAATACCGTAACACAAGCTTTACCTGCCGGTTTGGAAGACGGCATTAATTACAATACTAGCGACCCGACAAAAGCCACTTTGGTTATTACGGCGCCTAATAAAGATTTTATTTATGTAGCCGGCAGTTTTAATAACTGGCAGCCCGGTAATGCTTATGCCATGAAAAAAGATACCGGCAGCGATAAATTCTGGTTGGAATTGACCGGTCTCAATGCCGGCGAAACTTACACTTATCAATATTGGGTCGCCAAAGCCAATCCCATAACCGATTCGCCAAAATTGGTCAAAACGGCAGATCCATTTTCAACATTGGTGTTATCACCCTTTGACGACCCATACATTCCGGCAAGTTCTTATCCCAATTTACCCCCCTATCCTGCCGGACAAAAACGAGAAGTAACCGTCTTAAAAACCGGAGAAACACCATACAATTGGCAAGTAACAAATTTTAATAAACCCGATAAAGATAAATTAGCAATATATGAAATATTAATACGTGATTTTGATGCCGATCGCAATTTTCAAGATTTGATAGATAAAGTTAATTATTTTAAGAACTTAAATGTCAATGCCATTGAATTGATGCCTGTTATGGAATTTGAAGGCAACGAAGGTTGGGGCTATAATCCGGCTTTTCATTTGGCACTTGATAAATTTTACGGCACCAAAAACAAATTAAAAGAATTGGTAGATACCTATCACCAAAATGGTATTGCTGTTATTTTAGATGTAGCGCTTAATCATGCTTTTGGTCGTAATCCTATGGAACGCATGTGGATGTTAGATCCGGACGGCGATGGTTGGGGCGAACCCAGTAGCGAAAATCCTTATTTTAACCAACAAGCAACACATGCTTATGGCATCGGTTATGACTTCAATCACAGTTCGCCATACACACAATATTATACGGAACGCGTCATCAAGCACTGGATAAATGAATTTCATATCGATGGATTTCGCTGGGATTTAACCAAAGGTTTTACCCAAAATTGTTCGCCCAATGATGAACCATGCACCAATGCTTATCAAGCGGACAGAGTTGCCGTATTAAAACATTATGCTGATGTAACATGGGCAGTGGACCCTGATGCTTATGTCATTTTTGAACATTTGGGCAATGCACAAGAAGAACAAGAATGGGCAAATTACCGGCTTAATGAAGGCAAAGGCATCATGCTTTGGGGACGCTATAACAATGCCTATAATGAACTTACCATGGGACAATCCGGTAATAAAAACTTTGATGGCATGGGCTATTTGGCTCATAATTTTTCAGGAAAACGTCTCGTCGGTTATTTTGAAAGTCATGATGAAGAACGCATTATGTATAACAATTTGCAATACGGTAATTCTTCAAATCCCAATCATAATGTGCAAGATTTGAATACGGCGCTATATCGGATGCGTGCCTTAGGCGCTATAAGTTTACTGATACCGGGACCAAAAATGATTTGGCACTTTGGCGATTTAGGTATGGAACAATCCATAAATACCTGCACGGACGGCACGGTTGACCCCAATTGCCGTTTGGCGACCAAACCGCAACCCCAATGGGTCAATAACTGGCTGGGGGACCCAAATAGAAATCAAATTTATTATGATTGGTCTAAAATGCTTGCTTTAAAACAAAATGAACCGGTTTTTAACGGTTCCTACGAAATTCATTCCGGCTCATTTACACCGGTTATATATATTTGGGATGATAACATTCCCATTTCACAATTGAAAAATGTCGTTATTTTAGCCAACTTTGATGTTATTGATCACAATGTCGTGCCTAACTTTCCGTTTACCGGCACTTGGTATAATCTGATGGATAATACTTCCATAAATGTAACAAATACGGCAGCGCCTATTAATTTACAACCCGGCGAATACAGAATTTACGGCAACCAACAAACCAGTGTATCCACACCGGAAAATGTTAATTTGGATTTTGAAATCTATCCTAATCCGGCTCATAATGAGTTAGTTGTCAATCAAGCATTGACTAAGTTGGAAATCTATGCGATTAACGGGCAATTGGTCCAATCCATCAATGTAAAACCGACACAAATGCATTTTGATGTAAGTCATCTTAAAAATGGATTCTATGTGATTAAAGCTTATCAAAATCATAAAACAGGTATTCATAAACTGATTATTAACCATAAATAAAAGTATCATGAAAAAAATTGCTTTATTAATCATAGCCATAGCTTTTGCCCAATTTAGTTTTGGACAATTAAGCTTAACCAGTCAAACCAATGGAACGGTTAGCGTAGAATATGGCGCAAATAACGATTATAGTTTATACGATCCGCAAGGTGATACTCAAATTTATATTTATATGTGGATTGACACCAATCAAACCAATCCTGCTCTATCAACAATGTATAATGATGATTGGAATGATGCCACCGGTTTGGTCGTTTTAAATTATGATAGCAATGCCCAAAAATTTACCGGAACCATCGATTTCAACACGCATAATTTTTCGGGTGAAGGCATTATTCCGGACGGTACACAAATCAATGATTTTAATTTGATATTACGCAATCAAGCCGGCAACAGACAATCGGCAGATTTACTTGCTACTAATTACGGATTTCAACCCACAACCACTGCCGGACTGATTGAATTATCCGCTTCGGACGTCCTATATTTTACCAAGGGACAATTATTTATCAATCCGGAATATCTGCAACAAAAAATTGATATTCAGTTATTTAATTTGGAAGGTAAATTAGTTCTACAAAAAAATAACTTGATAAAAACTTTGAACCTGTCAAACTTAACCAAGGATATTTATATTATAAAAGTTACCATTGATAATCAAAAATATGCCGTGAAGAAAATTGTTTTATAGATTCTTGAACATAGCATCTTTAAAAAATGTTAAAAAACACATTCAGTTATACATCTTAACTAAACAATTGATTATCATTTATTTATTAAACCTACTAGGTTTCTAAAACCTAGTAGGTTTTTAATGGAAAAAGCAGTTTTACCACATTGAGTAAAGACAACAAAATAAAATCCCACTACAATACAGTGGAATTTTTATATATAATGTATCTTTGCCAAAAAAATAATTTATGCCCATCAAGAAAGCCGAATTTGTCATCAGCAATTCCGATGTTAACAAAGCACCGCAAGACCCATTACCCGAATATGCTTTCATCGGACGTAGTAATGTCGGCAAGTCGTCGTTAATCAATATGCTGACCAATCAAAAAAAGTTGGCAAAAACATCCGGCACACCGGGTAAAACCCAATTAATCAATCATTTTAAAATCAATGACGAGTGGTTTTTGGTTGATTTGCCCGGCTATGGTTATGCCAAAACTTCTAAATCGTCCCGTAAAAAATTTCAAAAACTTATTACCGATTATTTTTTAAAAAGAAAAAATCTGGTCAATGCCTTTGTATTGGTTGATGCCCGTCACGAGCCGCAAAAAATAGATATGGAATTTATGCGTTGGTTGGGCGAACACGGTATCCCCTTCTCTATTGTCTTTACCAAAGCAGACAAATTGAGCAGTAACGAATTGGGTAAAAATTTGCGAAAATACAAACTAAAATTTCTTAAAGAATGGGAAAGTATGCCCAAAACTTTTACCACTTCGGCTACTTCAAAATTAGGTAAAGATGAAATAATCAACTATATTGAACGTTTGAATGACATGGTTAAAGATGAAATTCCAAAATTGATGCAAAACGCTAATGAAAAATCGCGATAAACATATGATAAAACAATTTTTTCTGATAAGTTTTCTATTTTTGGCAAGCTATACCCATGCCCAAAAATTATTTAACAATAGTAAGGATTTTGATCTCTTTCACAGTTATACCAAATGGGGTGTTCAGCTGGACGGCTTGCTGTATTTTCCGGCAGAAATAGATCCGGCAAACAATTTTTCATTTTACAGCCAATATGCTATTGGCTATAAATTCGGATTGGTTTATAACTTCAATTTAACCAACCGGTTCGGACTACGTATCGGGGCTTTGGCAGGACAAGTACCGGCTATCAACACCTATTTTTTATTAAAAAAAGATGACATCAGCGCTTCAAACGATTATCAACACAAAAAAGGGGCTTCATATAGCCCGATATTTAACTATTCATTTCCTATTCTGTTTGAATATCGCAATTTTAGTATCGACCGCTATACTTTGAGTTTTGACGGTGGCATTCAAATAGAACGAACAAGCGGGGCTACGATTACAGAAACTTATAAAAACTACTATCAAACCACAGTATCAAATCCCGGAAGTTGGGATATTGATTTGGTATTCAAAGCCGGTTGGTATTTTCAATTCAGACCGGTTATGGTTCAGACTTCTATCGTTTACAAACACCGCTTGGTTGACCAATATGTTGGCACTTATAGTTTTAACAATCTGACCAACAGCGCACCTGTAACAGGAAAATACATTCAAAAAGGTAACTATATCGGGCTGAGTTTTGATTTTTATTTTCATCGACGTGCCCGCGAAGTAGAGATGGGCTGTCGTGCCAACACCCAAAGTGCACAGGTTAGAAAACGACAAGAACGCGCCAGAAAAGAGAAAGAAAAAATACGCAAACGACAAGAAAAAATCAGAAAGAAAAAAGCTAAAAAAATGCGTAAAAAAGCTAAAAAGAAATGGATTTTTTGGTAAAAGATGGGGTGATGATAGCAATTCAATTTTTTATAATTCAACAAAAAAACGTATTTTTACCAAAAAATCAGAACTATGTTAATCATTGGAATAGCCGGTGGTACCGGAAGCGGAAAAACGACGGTTGTCAATCAAATTGTTAAGGAATTTGCCAATGACGATGTCGGGATTATTTCGCAAGATTCTTACTACAAAGATAACAAACATTTGTCGTTGGAAGAGCGGGCGAAAATCAACTTTGACCACCCGCGCGCTATCGATTTTGATTTGCTTTATGAGCATTTAACCAAACTCAAAAAGGGTGAAACCATTGAACAACCGGTCTATTCTTTTGTGCAACATACCCGCACCGGTGACACGGTTTTAACCCATCCGCGCAAAGTGATGATTGTGGAAGGTATTTTGATTTTTAACGACAAAAGATTACGCGATTTATTTGATGTCAAAATTTATGTACATGCCGATTCGGATGAACGTTTGATTAGAAGGGTTAGACGGGATATCAACGAGCGCGGCAGGACGGTTGATGAAGTTTTGTCTCGTTACCAATCGACTCTCAAACCCATGCATGAGCAATTCATAGAACCGACCAAAGCTTATGCCGACTTGATTATCCCCAACGACCGCCGTAACAAAGTAGCCATTGATGTCATTATCAGTTTAATTAAAAACAATATTTAAGCATGTCTGTTTATTTCAAATATTTAACCAACCGTTTTGTACTTGCGCTTATTGTTTTTATAGCATGGATAAGTTTTATCGATGACAATTCACTGATTTATCAACATGGTCTTAATAAACAAATCAAACAACTTGAAGACAAAAAAGCATTTTACACGGAAGCCATAAAAAAACAAAAACAAACTTTAAAAGATTTAAACAACGACGAAAAACTCAAAAAATATGCCCGGGAAAAATTGCTGATGAAACAAAAAGGGGAAGATATTTATATTATTGAAACTGAAAATCAATAATATGCAAATTAAAAATATATAAAACCAAACAGACATAGAACATATATTAAAAGAATCAAAACCATTGTTATCTAAAAATTATTTCGTGGATAAAATCGGCTATTTTGGTTCTTATGCCAGAAATGAACAAAATGAATTTTCTGATATTGACATATTAATATCTTTTAAAAAGCAACTTCGTCATATTATTCTAAACAATGTTAAATATATAGGCTCTATGTTGTTTTGTATGGGTAATAAT
>WFZY01000335.1 GCA_015489265.1 Flavobacteriaceae bacterium
CAATTGAAACAAGATTTGCAAAAACTCAATGAAGCACACATTCCCGTAGATATTATTTTTGACCAAGGAATTAAGACTTTGGGAATATAAACAAAATGTGTGAAATCAAATAATCGGTCACTTCGATACAATCCCGACCTTAGTCGGGACCACTCAGTGACCTATATAGCAGAATTAAAGGTGGCTGAGTGTTCCCCCAAGGAAAGTTGAGGGGATGTACCGAAGCCACCGGAATCAAATACTCAAAAACAAAAATGAAATCAATATTCGTCAAAGAACTCAAACAATTTTTCAGCTCACCCATCGGCTATTTGTCTATGGGCTTGTTCTTTGTATTCAATGCCTTATTTTTGTGGTTTATTGAAGGCAATTACTATTTACCGACTTATGGTTTTGCCGATTTGAACCCATTTTTCAATCTGGCACCATGGATTTTGATTTTTGTCATAGCCGCTATTGGAATGAAAAGTTTTTCCGATGAATTTAAAACTGGCACCATAGAAACGCTATTGACCAAACCGCTGGCTTTTAAAGACATTGTTTTAGGAAAATTTTTTAGTATTTGGACTATCGGGTTTTTGATGTTGCTGCCTACAATAATATATGTATATAGTATCCAACATTTCAGTATAGACGGTAGTTTGGATTACAAAAACCTTATCAGTGCGTACTTCGGCTTATTTCTACTGACCGGCGCCATGGCTGCTATTGCCATATTCAGTTCGTCGCTATTTGACAATCAGGTCAATGCGTTCTTAACCGGCTTGTTTTTAAGCTTTTTGTTTTACTACGGATTTGAAGGTCTGGGTAGTTTTAATCTATTGGGTGGTCTGGATTTATTTTTCAAAAAATTGAGTTTGGATTTTCATTATCAAAATATGATCAAGGGCTTAATCAAACTGTCTGATGTAATTTATATGTTGACTATCATTTTGTTATTTATCGGCTTAACCAATTATAATCTACAAAAACGCATTCAATAATGGAAAACTTTACCGCATATAATCCGACCCAATTACATTTTGGTAAAAATGTGATTGAAAAATTACCGGATGCCTTGCAAAACACCGGCAAAAATATCTTATTAATTTCCGGACAAGGCAGCGTCAAAAAATATGGGTACTATGACCAAGTCGTTCAAAAACTGAAAGAAGCCGGTAAAAATATCATCGAATTTTCAGGCATTAAACCCAATCCTGTGGTTAATGATGCCGAAAAAGCCGTCAAACTTGCTCAAAAAAATCAGGTAGATGCCATTGTTGGCTTAGGCGGTGGTAGTGTGATAGACACTGCAAAAATGGTTAATATGGCATATGCCAATAATTTACCGGTTTGGAAGATCATGAAACGCGAAGTGCAACCGGTCAAAAAAATACCGCTATTTGTGGTTTTGACGCTGGCGGCAACCGGAACGGAAATGAATGGTGCCGCTGTCTTACAAAATCACCGGACACAAGAAAAAATCGGTTATTTTTCACCTTTGATGTATCCCGATGTTTCATTTTTAGACCCGACATATACTTTAAGTGTACCCAAAAATCAAACAATAAACGGCATAATAGACTTAATCGCTCATAGTTTGGAAGCTTTTTTTTCAGGTGGCGTTGCCCCCCTATCCGACAGATTTGTCGCTGCCAATATTCTGGAAACTTTTGACTATGCCCCTGCTCTACTCAACGACTTAAAAAATTATGACTTACGCGCCCGTATGATGTGGACAGCCACCATAGCCGAAAACGGCACAACCATGCACGGCAGAGCAACTGCCGGTGACTGGGGCACACACAGCTTGGCACACCATATTTCGCTGCTTTGGGATACCCCGCACGGACAAACTTTATCGGTTATGTTTCCGGCTTGGATGAAAGCCATGCATCCTAAAATTGAGAGTCGTTTGCAACAACTCGGCTACTTGCTAACCGGAAAGCACATTAAACCGGATGAAACCATTAGTATATTTGAAGAATTTTTCGATAAAATCGGTGCGCCAATACGTTTTGAACAACTTGGTTTGAATGCACAAGACAAACAAAAACTCTTAAATTTGTGGTTGAAAAACAAACCATCCGGTATGAATGTAACGCTGGATGAAAAAGATTATCATAAGATTATTTCATATCTATAAAACAGGTCGCCCCTATGGGGCTTAACTATTTGATGTATCATATTTTGCTACAAACAGTTTGCCCCTACGGGGCAATGATTAAAATCAAATTAACCGTTGTAGATAATGATTTTATAAATTTAAAAATACCATTGAGCGCCGTAGGTGCGTCCCGTTTATAGATGAACAATATAAAACACCATTGAGCGCCGTAGGTGCGTCCCGTTTGTAGATGAACAGTATAAAACACCATTGAGCGCCGTAGGTGCGTCCCGTTTGTAGATGAACAATATTTCATAATTAAAATTACAATAAAAAAAAATAATATTATGTCAAACACCTTTTCTCAAATATATATTCAAATTATTTTTACTGTCAAAGGTCGCCAAAATTTAATTCCTTCTCAAAAAAGAGAAGAGTTACACAAATATATCACAGGTATTATAAAAAACCGTAATCAAAAATTATTAGCAATTTTTGCGATGCCTGATCATATTCATTTGTTGGTTGGATTAAAACCGGATATCCGCATTTCAGATTTAGTAAGAGATATAAAATCAGGAACATCAAAATATATATCAGAAAATAATTGGGTAAAAGAAAAATTTTCTTGGCAATCTGGTTATGGCGCATTTTCATATTCCAAAAGTCAAATAGACAACGTTATTAAATATATTAGCAATCAAGAACAACACCATAAAAAAAGAACATTTAAAGATGAATATTTAGATTTTTTGAAAAAATTTGGAATTAATTATAATGAACAGTATTTGTTTGATTGGATAGAATAAGTCGCCCTACGGTGCTTAACTATTTGATGTACCATATTTTGCTACAAACAGTTTGCCACTACTGGACAATGATTTTGTAAATTTAAAAACACCATTGAGCGCCGTAGGTGCGACCCGTTTGTAGATGAGATAATAAAAATATACCTTTGTTCTATATTAATGTAGGAAAACGACAAAACCATTTAAAGAAATGACCAAAAATATAAAACATATTATCCTTTTGCTCTTGGGCTTAGTGATTATCAATATATTGTCAAACTATTTTGACACTAAAATAGATATGACTGCCGATAAGCGTTTTACCTTGTCCAAAGCATCGGTTAAAGTGGTTGAACAAGTTAAGGAACCGATGCAAGTCATCGTGTTTTTAAAAGGTGATTTTCCGTCCTATTTTAAGCGTTTGGCTAACGAAACCGAAAATTTACTGCAAGATTTTCACCAAGAAAATCCCAATATCGATTATGTCTTTATCAATCCGCTTGAAAAAGGCGATACATATGTTCAATCATTGATAGACAAAGGTTTGCAACCGGCACAAATCAGTTTACAGAAGTCCGGAAAAATGGAACAAGTTATGGTGTTTCCATGGGCAATCATCAAACAAGGCAAACGGGAAATACCTGTATCGCTGCTGGCTAAATCTTATGCCAAAAGTATAGACGACCAAATAGAAAACAGTATCGAAAATCTGGAATATGCTTTGAGCAACGGTATTCATCTCATGACGGCTAAAAAACAACAAAAAATTGCCGTTCTCAAAGGTAACGGCGAATTAGATGACCTACATATTGCAGATTTTTTAAGAAGTATCGGCAAAAAATACCGCTTGGCACCCTTTACACTTGATAGCGTCGCCACGGAACCGGTCAAAACGCTTCGTGATTTGCAAGATTATAATCTGGCAATACTCGCCAAACCCACTGAAAAATTTACCGAACAAGAAAAATATGTATTAGACCAATTTCTAATGCACGGTGGTCGCTTAATGTTTTTACTCGACGCCGTCAAAGCACACAAAGACACTTTGATGTACAGTGGCAAAACTTATGCGCTCAACGCCGAATTGAACCTAACCGACATGCTTTTTGCCTATGGCGTGCGCATTAAACCGGAACTGGTTAAAGATCTGATTGCCGCCCCTGTTGTGCTCAAAGTAGGACAAGTAGGCAACAAACCCCAACTGGAACAATTTCCCTGGTTTTACAGTCCCTTGGCGCAACCCAACAAAAAACATCCTATTGGGAAAAATCTGGATATGGTTTTATTGGATTTTGTCAGTCCGATGGAAGTGCTCAAAAACAAAACCAAAAAAAGTATTTTATTGACCAGCTCACCTAAAACGCAATTGGTAGGCATACCAACGGAAATTAATTTTGACGAAATCGGTAAAAAACCGGACATCTCTCAATATACAGCTGGCACACAAATTTTTGGCGTATTGCTTGAAGGACCGCTTAAATCTGCTTATAATCATCGCATCAAACCTATCAAGATAGACCACGATTTGGAAAACGGACAATCTGCTTTAATCGTTATATCTGACGGCGATATTATTAAAAATCAAATAGATAAAGGTAAACCGCTACCATTGGGATTTGATAAATGGAGCAAAATCAGTTACGACAATAAACAATTCCTGCTCAATGCTGTTGACTATTTAATGGACAAAAACGGGGTAATTAGTTTGAAAAATAAAGAAGTCAAACTTAAATTTTTAGATCAAAACAAGATGATTGCCGAACTACGATTTTGGCAATGGCTGAATTTATTATTACCCCTATTCTTAACAGGAATTGCGGCTTGGCTGTTTAATTATTGGCGCCGTAAGAAGTTTGCTTGATATTTGAGATTTCTCACTACGTTCGAAATGACAAGGATTAAACATTGAAGCGGAAGTGCATCACATCGCCGTCTTGCACGATATAATCTTTACCTTCCACACGCATTTTACCGGCTTCTTTAACTTTGGCTTCCGAACCGTATGTAACATAATCTTCATAGGAAATAACTTCGGCACGAATAAAACCCTTTTCAAAATCACTGTGAATCACCCCGGCGGCTTGTGGAGCCGTAGCGCCGACCGGAATCGTCCAAGCACGAACTTCCTTAACACCGGCAGTAAAATAGGTCTGTTGGTTGAGCAACTTATAAACCGCGCGAATCAACTTATTGATACCGGGTTCATCCAAGCCCAAATCATCTAAAAACATTTTGCGTTCTTCATACGTATCCAATTCCATAATGTCGGCTTCCGTTGCTGCTGCCAATATCATCATACCGGCATTCTCATCTTTAATGGCTTCTTTAACTGCTTCAACATATGAATTGCCGTTTTGCAATGATCCTTCATCAACATTGCAAAGATACAAGACCGGTTTATCGGTGAGTAATTGATAATTATTGACATATTTTTCGCGCTCATCATCAGTAAAATCCATAGCACTCACCGAAATTCCTTTTTCCAGATTTTCTTTGATTTTCAAGAGCAATTCGTATTCTTTTTTACCTTCTTTATCGCCGGTTTGTGCTTTGCGCTTCACTTTATCAATCCGTTTTTCGACCGTTTCCAAATCTTTAAGTTGTAGTTCAATATCAATAATTTCTTTATCACGAACAGGGTCAACACTTCCTTCTACGTGTGTAATATTGTCATCGTTAAAGCAACGTAACACGTGAATAATGGCATCGGTTTCTCTGATATTTGCCAAAAATTTGTTACCTAAACCTTCACCTTTACTCGCCCCTTTGAC
>WFZY01000336.1 GCA_015489265.1 Flavobacteriaceae bacterium
AACAATCAATTTTTAGGCACTTACAAGCTTTCGCCTGACAAAAATCTGTTACAATCCGTTGAAGTTAAAGCCAAAAACAAAGCTTTTAAGGTGGATAAAGATGTCTTTATCGTGTCCCGTAAAATGAAAGTGGCTGCCGCCAATACCAACGATGTTCTCGATAAAATACAAGGCGTTACTTATGACCGCTACAACAATCAAATCAAAGTAGATGGACAAACCAACATCAAAATTTTGGTCGATGGTTTGGAAAAAGACCCTGATTACATCCAAAATCTGAACCCCGACCGGCTGAAAAAAGTGGAAATCATCCGCGACCCTTCGGGCAGATATGCCTTAGACGGCTACACGGCGGTTATCAATATAATTTTGAAAAAGAACTACACCGGGTTGGAACTCAACCTTTCATCACAAAGTGTTTGGGATACCGATGTTGCCGATAAATCGCACTTGATCCCGATGAGTTATTCCAATGCAGGACTAACCTACACCTACAACAAAATCAATATGTATACACAATACAATCTCTACACCAACGATTTTAATTTTCCTACCACGACGGTTTATAAATATCAAGACGGCAGCACTGTCAAAAAACTTAACGGCAACAGTAATAATATTCTTAAAGAAGTTTTGGGTGACCGGCTGACTTTGGGTGTAGATTATTATCTTGACCCGCGTCATACTTTGAGTTTTGAATCGGGTTTTAGCAATCTTTTCAATCAAAAAGACCAAACCGCACTGCGATATGATGTTACCGAAACCCACCCTGCCCCACCCGACCACTAATACCAACTTGATGAACTGTTGAAGGGCAATTCCAAATCCAATTACCAATCGGTTTTTTATATCGGAAAATTCAATGAACAAAACGAACTACGGATGGATGCCAAATTATCACACTATGAAGACCAAGGCGACAACCGGTTTTTTACTGATAACAATTTAGATCGCCATGAAACATCGTTTGACAGTAAAAACAGTTTCAAATTCAATGCCGAATATACGCGTCAACTCAACGAACACAGTTCTTTAGAAACCGGCTACGGCTTTTACCGGCAAAAAAATACCAACGATTTAACCACAATCATCGGTAATCAAAGCAACAGTCAAAATTTTGTTTTAACCGATACACGACACAAGCTATTTGCCTACTATGGCTACAAATTCAATAAAAATTGGTCACTCAAAGCCGGTATTGCAGGAGAAATTAGTCAACCGGAAGCTTTCGGGGCAAAATCCACTTATATGATTTACCAACCCTATCTAGACATCAAGCACAAACTGTCAAAAAATATCGGTGTCAAACTAAAATACCGCACCGAAAGTGCCTACCCGGGGCTCTCGCAAGCTAATCCGAATACTGTTTATATAGACCCGCAAACCGTTCGTAAAGGCAATCCGGCATTGGCACCGGCAGTTACCCACAAATTGGGCTTGCGTTTTGACTTTTTCGGGGGTAGTTTGTTTGCCGAACCCTACTACCATTTTTCAAACAATTATATCGGTGAAATTGCCCGGCTTCGCAATGACGGCATCATCGAACAAACCTATGAAAACATTGGGCATTACCGGCATTACGGCATCAAAGGTAATGTAGCGGTGCCGTTTAGCAAACAAATTTTTTGGCAAACCAATTTTGATGTCTATCACAGCAGCATCAAATATCAAAATGACACCAATGCTTTTAACGATTACAGCTTGGAAAGCAACTTAGTTTATGTCAATCAACCCAAAGGACTCACGTCCGGATTTATCTACCAGCGCGGTATGAACAAATACATCAGTCCGCAAGGTTACCACAAGTGGAATAATGATTTTGTAGGATTTCTCGTTCAAAAATCTTTTTTCAAACGCAAGCTTAATGTCATGTTGCTCTATATGTTACCGGTAGATTTCGGTGTGGACTATGTGCAAGAAGAATACACCAAAACGCTGCAATACGAAAGTATGACGCAATATGACATCCATTTGCTTAAAAATGTGGTCGTATTCCGTCTCAATTACCGTTTCAGCAAAGGAAAAGCCACGCGAAAAACCAAAAAAGATATGGAAGATGATAGTCCGAAAAAGGATAAAAAAGGGATTTTTTAATATCTTTGAAAATCAATTATTTTACTGAAAATTATAGTTATGAACAAATTGATTTTAAATTTAATAGAAAGATATAAGTCTTTGATTGGCGCTAATCATATGATCAAAGAAAAATACAAATGGAAATTGGTTCAAACATATAAAGGTAAGCCCGACACAAATGCACCCGATTTCAGAAAAGAAATTGAAAGTATTGATTACAGTAACTTGATTTATTATAATTCTATTGGAGTTTTAAAACATATAGCAAGGAAAAAACCGGAAGATTTAAGAAAAGCATTTGTTCATTTTTTTGATGAAAAACAAGATTTGTTAAAGCGACTTCATAATTTTAGTAATGAAACGCTTAATATTTACAGAAAAATGGGGGAAACACATAAACACCACCAAGATGAACGGGCGATGGCAACTTATTTAACTTATAAGTATCCTGATAAATATACCTTTTACAAATCAAGTTATTATAAAGCATATTGTAATTTATTAAATATAAAACCAAAAAATACCAACAGGAAATATGTTCATTATTTATCTTTGATAAATGATTTGATTGAAAATTATATTAAAAAGGACAGGGAGTTGATTGAATTGGTAAAAAAATTTGTTCCGGAATATAATGGTATCAATCATTTGATTTTGGCACAAGACATTTTATTTCAAGTTTTGGAAGTACCAAATTATTGGATTTTTCAAGCGAACCCTAAAATATTTAATTTAGAACAATCTCTTTCACAAAATAATGATGGGCATAAAACATGGAATATTAATCAACATAAAAATGACATTAAAAAAGGAGATAAAGTAATTCTTTGGCAAACAGGTAAAAAAAATGGTGTATATGCATTGGCTACGGTAAAAAGTAATGTATATGAAACGACTGAAAAAGATGAAAACGGTGCAGAGAGAAAACTTGATATTGTTGAATTGGAAATTGATTATAATTTAGCAGAAAATCCTATTTTGAAAGAAGAGTTATATGATATTAAGGTTTTTGATGATTTTTATGCCGGTCAACAAGGTACTAATTTGAAAGCTACAAAAGAACAATTTGAATATCTGGAAAAATTGGCAAAGAATCGTAAACCTGTAAAAATTTGGTTGTATGCCCCAGGTGAGCATGCTTATCTTTGGGAAGAAATGTACCAAAATGATTTAATGTGTATAGGTTGGGACGATATAGGTAATTTAAAAAAATTGAAAACCAAAGAGAACATCAAAAAAGTGTTGATAGAAAAATACGGCAAGTCTGATCCGAGAAACGATACTCATGCCAATTATGAACTTTTGTATAATGTTAAGCCCGGTGATATTGTTATTGCAAAGCGGGGAATTGATACCTTGTTGGGATATGGAATTGTCACATCAGAATATCTTTATGACACAAACAGGAAAGAATATAAAAGTTGCCGGAAAGTAAAATGGCAAAACAAAGGCGAATGGTATAGTGAAGAAAAATTACCGACAAAAACCTTGACTGACATTACTAAATATAAAGAGTTTGCATCATATTTAACCGATTTGGTTGGGGCTAAAATAAATTATAATATGATATCGTCAAAATCAAATTATCCGTCAAAAATACATAATTACCCGCTAAACAATATTCTATATGGTCCGCCCGGAACCGGTAAAACTTACAATAGCATACTAATTGCCGCCGAAATTGTTTCAGGTAAAAAAATTGATAATTATAATGAAGCACTGAAAATTTTTAATAAAGAGTTACACAAACGTATCGAATTTATCACATTTCATCAAAATTTTAGTTATGAAGATTTTATTCAAGGTTTAAGACCTGATACACAACAGAAAGAGTTAGTATTTGAAAGAAAGGATGGTGTTTTAAAAAAACTGGCAACCAATGCTTTATTTGAATTTGCACGTGTTTTGATTGATGCTGACCCCAATTATCAAGATTTGGATTTTTCAGACGTCCCATTGACTTATGAAAGAAAAAAGAATATTTTGGCTCAAATACCGTTGGAAGACCTTAAAAAGATTGATAATACAAAAGTACCGGATTACGTTTTAATTATTGATGAAATTAACAGAGCAAATATTTCAAGGGTTTTTGGCGAACTTATTACATTGATTGAACCTGATAAACGTTTGCACGGTAAAATACCTTTACAAGTAGAGTTGCCTTCGGGAGATACATTTATTGTGCCTTCTAATTTGTATATACTTGGAACGATGAATACGGCTGACAAATCGATAGCTTTGCTTGATATTGCTTTGCGTCGAAGGTTTCATTTTGAAGCGTTTTATCCAAAATATGAAATTTATGGAGAGACTATAAATAGACCGGATGTTCTAAAAAAAATAAATGAATATATCATCAAAACTAAAGGTTATGACTTCCAAATAGGACATTCTTACTTTATGAAAAAGAATTTTAGATTGTCAGATATTATCAATCACAAAGTTATACCGCTTTTGTTGGAATATTATCTCAATGATAGTCAGGAAGTAATAAATGTTTTGAAAAATGCAGGATTGAATGTTAAAGAAGATGTTTGGCCCATTCAAATAGAGGATACTCATGCAAATTAATCTTTTTGAATATCAAAATAAGGTTAATTTAGACCCAAAATATTTTGAGAATTTAGAGAAATTCTTGGATGAAATATGGCAAAACCGTCATAAAAATGATTATTTTTCGTCTGTTGAAGCAAAACAAATAGAAAGTCAGCAGTTTTTACAATTTTTACATAAAACTCATCAACTGAAATCCAATAATTATGTTGGTGTTATACATTTCAATGACTTAAAAATTAACCTTTTGCCAAAGATATTTTATCATTCCGGTTACACTTATTCCAATGATGAAATCAATAAAATAAATTTACATATACTTTGGTGGCTTTCTTATGGCAACAAAATAAAATTTCCGGATTTTTTAACACAATCCGGTGGTGCAAAAAGTGATTTTTTTGAAATTTTGATTTATCTATTTGCCAAATATACACTTAAAATTTTGAGTGCTTCAATGTATCGACAGTATGAAAATATCAATAATGATCTGCATTATGTTAAAGGGCAATTGAATGTTACAAACTATATCAACCGGCATTTGGTCAAAGGACAATGGCATAAACTTAATTGTGATTATGACACTTTTGTGTTAGACAATAAATTCAATAGAATTGTCAAAACCGTAACGAAACTACTTCACCACCAAACTCAAAATTTTGAAAACAAAAAATTATTAGGTGACATTTTATTTCTTTTAGACGAAGTTAGTGACGCGCCGGCTGATGCCGAAACATGTAAACAAATAAAATTTAATCAAGCTTTTAAAGAGTATGAAATAATTAGGGATTATTGTTATCTTTTTTTATCAAATAGTGTATCTTTTCAATATAAAAATGATTTAAAAATTTTTGCTTTTCTTTTGCCCATGGAAGTAGTTTTTGAGGATTTTATACTGGGTTTTTTAAAACGTGAATTACCAGAAATTAATATTAAAGCCCAATCTACACAAATTTTTTTGGATGAAGCAAAGCAATTCAACATGCGTCCGGACTTATTTTTACAATTCAATGATAAACAATGTATTGTAGACACAAAATACAAGATTATTTTTAATGATACCGGTGATGTTAAAAATAATGTTTCTCAAACAGATTTGTATCAAATGCTGGCGTATGCTATCCGTTACAAATTGCGTAATATTTTATTATTTTATCCCGGTACAATTAAGGGCTATCAACAAGAAGGATTCAATATACGTATCAAAGATGAGTGGGCGTCGCAAACAATCAATATATCTGCATTTCAAATACCTGTTATTGACACAAATTTTTACTCTATAAATGGAGATTATAACAAAAGTATTTCTCAACTTTTTTCTTCGCTAAAACAAAATCTAAAGCAAAGACTTATCGAAATTCTAGAACAAATTGATTGAATATCATAGGATTTTATAAAAATTTGTTTTGATTTTTCGGTAATAAAATATTCTCCCGATAAAAAATCCTATTTTTGCATACCTATTAAATATTTATGCAAAAACATTCCGCCAAACCGACTGCACAACTTTTATCCGCCGCTTTATTAGAAGCCGGTATTCGTGATATTATTATCTCGCCCGGCTCTCGCAACGCCCCGTTGATTATTGAGTTTACCAACCAACCGGAATTTAATAATTTAAGTATTGTCGATGAACGTGTTGCCGGATTTTTCGGCTTGGGGATGGCGCAACAAACCGGACGCCCCGTAGTTTTGGTTTGCACATCGGGGTCGGCGCTGCTCAATTATTATCCGGCAATTGCCGAAGCCTTTTACAGTCATATCCCGTTGATTGTGGTTAGTGCTGACCGCCCGCAAAAATGGATTGACCAAGGCGAAGGACAAACCATACGGCAACACGAAGTTTTTAAAAACCACAGTTGGTATAATGTTACTTTGTCTGAAACCGGAACGGAACAAGATTTGAACGTCCTTAAAACCGCCATTGAAACCGCTTTTAAACGGCGTGGTCCGGTGCATATCAATATGCCCTTTGACGAACCGCTTTATCAAATTGTTGAAAAAGAATTTCCAGAAACAGGACATATCCAAACGGAATTTCCGGATAAAATTTATGATGTGGCATTTTTAGAACAATTCGAGCAAAAATGGCAGGCGGCAAAGCAAAAAATGATTTTGGTCGGGCAACATCAACCATCGGAATTTTTGCAACTGCAACTCAACAAATTGGCAGAAGATACGTCCGTTATTATCTTGACTGAAAATATTGCTAATGTTACTAATGGGAAATTTATCAACAATATCGACCAAGTTATTTTCTCATTGGATGATAATCGACTCGAAGATTTAAAACCGGATATTTTGATAACCATCGGGCGTAATATCGTGTCAAAAAAAATCAAGCAATTTTTACGACAACACCAACCGCAAGAACATTGGCACGTAGAAAAAACCGCTTTGCCACCCAATACTTTTGAAGCTCTGACGCAACATTTTGATACAGCACCCGAAATGTTTTTAAGTCAGTTTTTGTTTTTAGTCAAACCGGTGACATCCGATTATCAACAAAAATGGCTTAACATCAAACAAAAACACAAGCAGATACATCAAAAATTCTTGCAAAAAACCGGTTTTTCCGACCTGAAAAGTTTTGAATTGATTAGCCAAAACATTCCCGGCGGCTATATGGTGCAATGGAGCAACAGTTCAACTATCAGATACGCCCAACTCTTTGATTATAAGCCGGATATTATACATTTTTCAAACCGTGGCACCAGTGGTATAGACGGTAGCACTTCGACTGCCGCAGGCGCCGCATACGCCTCAGGCAAACCGGTTTTGCTGGTTACGGGCGACATTTCTTTCTTATACGATAGCAATGGTCTTTGGCACAAATATCTACCGGACAATTTTAAAATCATTTTAATCAACAATGGTGGCGGCGAAATTTTCAACTTTATTCCCGGTCCGTCACAAACCGGCGCTTTAAACGAATTTTTTGCAACCAAACATCAGTATGATGCCACAAAATTGGCAGAAATGTATCATTTGGGCTATCAAAAAGTCACTAATTTAGATGAATTACAATCCGGCATTCAAAAATTATTTGCGACAAATAAGCAAGCGCAATTATTAGAAATTGATACCAAAGAAGTGGATAATGCGGGGGTTTTAAAGGCTTATTTTTCAAACTTGAAAACAAGGGATTTAAAGTAAAAAGCAAATCACCCCAAATGCATATAACGCAGAAACCTATATAGTGGATTGCATCAAGTGTTTATTTATATCCAACTACAAAAAATGATACATCTGAAA
>WFZY01000337.1 GCA_015489265.1 Flavobacteriaceae bacterium
TCACATCTATAATAATGCCACCCCTTCGGGGTTATAAAATCTAAACCCCGAAGGGGTGAAAGGATTGTAGCAATGGATAATAACAATTCCGCTAAAACCCCGAAGGGGTGAAAGGATTGTATAAAATCTAATTATCCGGTTAAATTAATGTCATCATATTCATATTCTCAAAAAATATTATCTTTGAAATCCCCGAAACAAAATATTTGAGAATTTTGATTTATGATAAAAATACAAAAAGGCGACAAACGACTGATTAGAGCTTGGGCTTTTTACGACTGGGCAAATTCTGCCTATGCCTTAGTTATCAGCTCGGCTATATTTCCTATTTTTTTTGAAAAAGTTACCAATCGTAATGGTAATGACACCTTACATTTTTTAGGGATGTCGTTTAAAAATACCGAACTTTACAGCTATGCTTTGGCATTATCATTTTTGATTGTCGCTTTTTTATCGCCTCTACTCTCTTCTATTGCGGATTATAGCGGTAACAAGAAAAAATTTATGCAATTTTATACATATCTCGGGGCGTTTTCCACTATGATGCTGTTCTTTTTTAAAGGTCCCGATACAGTTTGGCTAGGAATTACTTTTAGTGTTTTGGCGAGTATCGGCTTTTGGGGCAGCTTGGTATTTTACAACGCTTTTTTGCCCGAAATTGCCGAATATGACCAACAGGACAAAGTCAGTGCCATGGGTTTTGCTTACGGTTATATCGGCTCGGTTTTGTTGATGATATTTAATCTGACGATGATTTTACATCCCGAATGGTATGGCATCAAAGACGGTACTTTACCGGCACGTATTTCATTTTTAAGTGTCGGCATTTGGTGGATTGTGTTTTCGCAATATACATTTTATGTCTTACCCGACAATGTTTATAACGTCAAGCCACCCAAGCGTAAAGGTTATTTGTTTAAAGGATATGCCGAACTCAAAACGGTTTTTCGGCAACTTTTGCATTATCCGTCGTTAAAACGCTTTTTAGCGGCTTTTTTCTTATATAGCTTGGCAGCGCAGACTATTTTTTATGTTGCCGGCTTATTTGGCAGCAAAGAATTGCAATTGGATTCCGGCAAACTTATCGCCACGATTTTAGTGATTCAATTAGTAGGTATTGTGGGCGCTTTGGGGTTTTCTCGCATTTCAAAAATCATTGGTAATATCAGAGCACTGCAAGTGATTTTATTGATTTGGGTCGGTATCACAATTAGTGCTTATATGCTCGACAAAAACAATCCGAATGTCGAGATGCAATTTTATATACTCGGGGGCTTTGTCGGTTTGGTAATGGGGTCTATACAAGCTTTATCACGTTCGTCGTATTCCAAAATGCTTCCCGGCGACACACATAAACATGCCACATTTTTCAGTTTTTATGATTTTGCCGAAAAAATTGCCATTGTACTGGGAACATTTTCATTTGGGGTACTGGAAGCGCTTACCGGTTCTATGAAATCTGCGGTTTTAATGATGTCCATCATTTTTTTGGCTGCCATGTTGATTTTAGCGACTATCAAAGATAAGAATATTGCCAACCGGTAATGTACTTCCTTTATATTTGTAATTTTCACCTATAACTTGTTAATTGAAAAGTCATATTTGCCAGTTGAATCTACCCATTAAAAAAACAATATCATCTACCGGATGATATTCGAAAATTTTTCTAAATTTGCAACGAGTTTAGTTTCCGGTAAAACGGAATGAAAAGGGAATTAGGTGCAAATCCTAAGCTGTCCCCGCAACTGTGAGCTACCAAGCTTATGTTTGGCTTACGCCACTGTCCAATGTATTGGGATGGGAAGGCAAAACATAAGACGCAAGCCAGGAGACCTGCTAAACTCATAACCAAATATCAAAGTGCCTTCGGTGGAAAGGTCGTCGGATTTTATGAAACATATTTATCTCTTTTTGGTTTTAGCAGCCCTTGTATCTAAGGTATCCGGACAAGATTTGCCCCGGCGATCTTATACCTTGGATTCTATTTTTATCGATGGCTTAACATCTAAAAACGTCTATAAAGCATACCGCATTATCGACCTGCCCGACACATTAGCCGATACCCGTTCGCTACCGGAATTGTTAGAGCAAAACACCGCTGTATTTATCAAAGAATACGGCAGAGGCATGTTGGCAAGCATTGCATTACGAGGCACAAGCGCCGCCCATACGCAAATTGTTTGGAACGGCATTCCGGTCAATTCCATTCTCAACGGACAAACCGACTTAAACAGCTTTTCGCCGGGTGGTTTTGATGAAATTTACATCAAAAAAGGCGGTAGCAGTGTCAGTTTTGGCGGCGGCGCTATCGGTGGTGTGGTTATTTTTAAGGATAAACTTCGTTTTAAAAAAGCATTTCATCTGTCTAATCAAACCAAAATCGGGAGTTTTAAAACCGGATTAAACCGTTTTCAAATTTTGGGTAGCAATCAAAAATATTTTGGAAAATTCGGTTTTCAAATCCAAAAATCGGATAACGATTATCCTTATCCGGGCTACAATGTCAATAATGATAACGGACACTATCAAGGTTTGGATATGACTGCGGTTGGTGGCATAAAACTCAATACCAAACACGAACTGTATCTGAAATCGAAAATCTCAAAACTGGATAGGGAAACTTCCCGCACGCTTTATATGCCGGAAGATGCTAAATTATTAACCGGCAATACCCGATTGTTAAGCGGTTGGCTATGGCGTTCCGGACATTTTATCAGCCGGACCGAAACCGCCTATTTGAGAGAAACTTACCGGTATTATTTCAACAAAAATCTACCGGACAACAGTCAGAGTGCGGCGGATACATACATTGTAAAAAATCTTTTAAATTTCGGACTTCATAAGGATTACAAAATCTTAATCGGCAATGAATATAGTAGGCAAACCGGAACCGGTGACCACATCAACAAACATATCAGAGATAATTTGGCAACATTTGTCATTTGGTCACATCATCACAAAAAATTGAATTATCAACTAAAATTGCGCAAAGATTTTAATCCGGTAATCAATATTCCGTTAACCGGTGCCATTGAGCTTAATTATCCTTTTTTACAACATCACAATTGGCGGTTCAATGCGTCTAAAAATTTCAGATTGCCCACCTTCAACGATTTGTATTGGACACCCGGCGGCAATCCGCAGCTAAAACCAGAAACTAGTTATAGTTTTGCTACCGGATACGATTATAAAAATTCGGGTTTTGAAGCGCATTTATCGGCATTTTATATCGACAGTCGTAATTTAATCAAATGGGTGCCGGGACAAAATAATTATTGGCAACCGCAAAATTTTGCATCGGTGCATTATTCCGGGGTGGAATTAGCAATCGATAAAAAAGTCAATTTCAATGAAAATTGGCATCTATCCAACCGGATTAATGTTAATTACCACCGTTCGGTCAATCAAAAAACACAAAAATTGTTACCTTATACGCCCCAAATAACCGGTATCAATTTGTTAAAACTGACTTATAAAGTTTACAGTTTGACTTACCGGTATCGCTATCAAGGCAAAATCTATACAACGACCAGCAACACCAAATTTTTGCCGGCATATCAGCTGCATAGTGTATCTTTGACATTTTATAACCGGAAGCACATCAATATGCAATTGAACATTAATAATCTGTTGAATACTTATTACGAAAATATACAATCACGCCCGCAACCGGGACGCAATTACGAACTAATTTTAAACTTTAAAATATAAATCATATGAAAAAAATCAATTTACTTATAGCGCTAGCGCTAATTATCAGTTTAACGTCTTGTGAAAAAGACAAACCGAAAGAAGATGTCGGAGAATTTGCATCGGGCGTCTTTGTGGTTAATGAAGGTAATTTTGGTCATGGTAATGCTGCCATCAGTTTTGGTGATGCAGATTTTTCCAACATCACCAATGACGTCTATCAAACGGTTAACAATACGGCATTGGGTGACCAAGCACAATCTATCGGTTTTAGCAACCATAAAGCTTATATCGTCGTAACCGGTTCCAACAAAATAGAAGTGACCGAAGACGATACGATGAAACGGGTTGCCACCATTTCAAGCGGTTTGACCAATCCGAGATATTTTGAAACGATTGGCGAACATACCGCTTTGGTCAGTTGTTGGGGCGATACTTCAGATAGCACTGATGATTACTTGGCAATTGTCAATACCAATTCCGATGAAGTTTCCGGACAAATTTCCGTAGCTTTGGGACCTGAAAAAATGGTTAAAAACGATGATTATCTGTTCGTTGCTCACAAAGGTGCATGGGGCACTAACAACAAAGTCAGTGTTTACGATTTGGTCTTAAAACAAATTACCAATGTCATCACCGTAGGTGACCGCCCCAATTCTATGGTTGTCAAAGATCATTATTTATGGGTGATGTGTAGCGGTGAACCATCATGGACAGGCAATGAAACCGCCGGACAATTATATAAAATAGACCTTAACAACAATTTCAATATCGATGCCGTTTTTGATTTTGCCACCACCGAACATCCTAATTTTTTGAGTTTGTCAGGTGATAATATATATTATTATTTAGACGGAAAAGTTTACAAAATGAATGTAAATGATTCCGCTTTACCGACTTCGGAATTTATGACTTACACCGGCAATGCTTACAATATGGAAGCTTATGATGGTAAATTATACATTACCGATGCCGTTGATTATCAACAAGAAGGCAAGGTATCCGTTTTTGATGCTTCGGATGCCCATTTGATTAATGAAAAAACCGCCGGTATTATTCCGGGCGACTTGGGTTTTCATTTTTAGAGCGTTTTCAATAACTTATTTAGTAACTACAAAAAAGGGACTGTCTTAAAGTAATTGAGATAGTCTCTTTTTTAGTGCTTCTTTTGACATTAAAACCGCATGGCTATACCCAATCCTTTTTCGTTAAAAAACAAATGATATTGTGGTTTGAAATAATACCTCGAAGTTGCATTTAATCCGGAGTTATAAATATTAAGGGCTTTTTTGATTTTTTTATCGGAGATTATCTCAAAGGGAATACTAATTGCTATCAAACCGGCACCTATACCTATCAATTTCCAATTTGTTTTTTCTTCCGTAGTTATACCCAACCCAATAGCGAAACCGCCTGCAAATCCAATGTATTCTGACGTAATATAAAGATTTCTTGCAGATTTTGCCAGTTGATAAGCTTCAGGATTATTCTCTAAAGCTCTAACAACACCTCCGAAAGACATTGGAACACCGTTTTTTATAAATTCGTATTTAAAAAAACTCTTATGTCTTTCAATCTTTTGAGCAAAACCTATACCCGCCAATGATAAAAATAAAATAAAAAGACCTTTTTTCACAATTTAGTTCATCTATGATTATACTTCAATACTATCTCCAATTGGTAATAAAATCAAATCTTTACCGGCTTTAGCAAAAGTGTCTTTGGCTTTTTGATGATCGATTTCGATATAACCAAAGGTATCATAATGGTAACCCAACACGCGGTTACATTCTACAAAATCAGCCGCAACAGCCGCACTTTCTATACCCATGGTAAAATTATCGCCAATTGGTAACACAGCCAAATCTAATTTGGCAAAGAGCGGAATGAGCTTCATATCCATGGCCAATCCGGTATCGCCGGCAATATAGATGGCTTTATTTGCACTTTCAATAACAAATCCGGCAGGATTACCACCATAAGTACCATCAGCAAAACTACTGCTGTGCCAAGCATTAACCATAGTTACACGACCGAAATCGAAATCCCAACTACCACCATGGTTCATAGGATGACCATCAATACCGTATTTTGAAAAATAGGTAACAATTTCAAAATTGGAAATTAAGCGAGCCGTCGGATTGGCTTCCGCAATATCTTGTACGTCCAGCACATGATCTTGATGCGCATGCGTCACTAAAATATAATCCGCTTCAATATTTTCAACCATAAATTTATCCTTAGCCAAAGGATTACCGGAAATAAACGGATCAACAATCAATTTTTTGCCATTAGCTTTTATCAACAATGTGGCATGTCCTAAATATGTTATTTTCATAGCGCATTTTTTTATTGCAAGATAAAGTTTTTTAAGTAAAATGTCAAGTGTTTTTGTAGTTTGTCATTAATCTTATTTCAAAAAAATAAGAATATATCATAACTATCAATTTTTTTTTATATTTGACAA
>WFZY01000338.1 GCA_015489265.1 Flavobacteriaceae bacterium
CCTAAAAAATACCGGATAACAAACAAGCTTTTGCGGTGTGGTTTGTGTTTGATTTTGATACGCATAAACCAAGGGTCCCTTTTGTCGTATTGAATGGTCTTTGATAAATCGATGATTTTCATGATGTTATTGATTTCAGATTTCAAATTTTTGATTAGGTTATTGCGCTTGCCGTAGTACGGACATTGAGTGTCCCGATGATAATAGGAATGTGCCGAAGTGTCTGTTTTTAGTTAATATGCTTAATTAAACTATCTGAAGCGATCGTTGCAAAATACCCGATGCCGCCTTGTACATTGGTTTCAGGATTCCCCGGAACGGAGGTTTGAAACGGACTTTCACCGTAGCCCATATCCCTTAATTGGTCTAGTGTATTTAAATAATCGATATAAGCCCGGTTAAGATGATACAATTTGATTTTATAATTACCGGTACCATTATAAGAAATATATGGCAAAATCAAGGAATGTTGCGCTTTGTTATAAGAGCTGTCATCAAAATATATCGGTTCATAATACCGGTTAAAATACCCATTTATACTATTAAATACTTCAATCATATAATAATCTATTTGATTTTCGGGGTCATTAAAATACAGTTTTAATTGCTCATCGATGTCACCATTAGTTTGGGTAACCGTGATAAATTCAAAATCATTCAAAGTTACTTGCACGGGCATGGTTGAGCGGGCAGTTACATGATGCGTATCTTTTGTTAAATTTAAAGTATAAGTTTCACCCGGAATACCACCGGTAGTTGTACGATAGATGCCTTCATTATCCGGATAGAAATGTATAATATTTCCTTGACTGTCCGTAGCGGATAATTGGGCATCGGTTACCGGTTCGTAGGTTTGGTCATTTCGTTGAAAACCTGTACTCATTGTAATTTTGAAATATGAATCCGGTGCAAAATTGCTCAAATATCCTTCAATTACGGGAACAGGCGGCATTTCATCGAGCTTAATGTCGGCGTCTTTTTCACAAGCGGTCAATAGTAGAATGATTATCGGTATAAAAAATATTGTTTTCATGACTTTAGAATTTAAAATTGTAAGTAATGGAAGGGACCCATTTGAACAACGTGATTTGTTTGGGTTTTAAAGTTGTCGTATGATTGGTTTCCCATTCTTGTCTAAAATAAATGATATACGGATTGAGGTGTCCATAGGCATTGTAAACTGAAAAATTCCAACTGGAACGGAATTTTTTACCGGGTTTATTGTGCAAGGTTATCGATACATCCAAACGGTGATAATTGGGCATTCTGCCACCGTTTCGTTCTGTAAAATAAGGGTATTCAATACCGTTTATTTGGTAAAATCCGGCAGGAAAGGTCACGGCATTGCCGGTGTAATAGACCCAAACGGCGCCCAAATCGGTACGGGGTGTGAGCTTGTAGTTCATTACAATGGAAATATCGTGAATACGGTCTTGACGGGCAGAAAACCATTTGCCGTTATTGATACCGTCAAACTGTTTGAGCGAACGGGATAAAGTGTAAGATATCCAGCCGTTTAGTCGTCCTTGTTTTTTACGAAGCAGTAATTCTAATCCGTATGCTTTGCCTTGTCCGTAAAGCAAATATTTTTCTACTTCCGGATTGAGCGTGATACGTGTGCCGGTTTTGTAATCTACCACGTTTTGCATGGTTTTGTAATAAATTTCCGCCGAAAATTCCAATTGTCCGTCTTTTAAATTTCTAAAATACCCCGCCGAGGTTTGGTAGGAAGTTTGTGCCGGAATATTCAAGCCGCTGGGCATCCATACATCGGTCGGGTTTGATGACGATGAATTGCTCATCAGATGCAAAAATTGATAAGTTTTGGCAAATGCCGCTTTGACTGAATGTACATCATTAAAAGCATAACTGACACTAACACGCGGGGCTAATCCGTGAAAAGTTTTAACGGCTTGCCAGCGGTCATAATGTTTAGTGAATTCCGTATTACCTTGGGCATCATATTTTGAAAAATCACCGCCACCGAGGTGGATAAAATTGGTGTAGCGCAGTCCGTAATAAATTTTGAGTTGGTCAGATATGCTAAATTCATCTGAAGCATATAAAGCATTTTCTAAAGCATAGCGGTTGGTCAAATTTAATTTTTCCAATTCAAAATCCCGCTCACTGGTTTTAAAAGTGCTGGGTTTTAAAGTATGGTGTGTCAGGTCAATGCCAAAATTGATTTTATGCCGGTCGTTTAAGTAGTAGTTAAAATCGTTTTTGAGGGACATATCTTGAATACCGGCACCCAAATTAAAGAAAAAATCGGTATGCCCTTGTTCTTCTAGTTTGATATGATAATTGTAGTCGCTGAAAATCAGAGAAGTATTGGAAAATAAACGGCTGTTAAAAATATGATTAAAACGCAATGTAGTGGTTGTATTGCCCCACGAAAAACCGAATTTGTCCTGTTCTTCATCGAATCCGAAAACATCTCGACCGAAATAACCGGATAAAAACAAGCGATTGTTTGGATTGATACGCCAATTGGTTTTGACATTCAAATCGTAGAAATACAAGCTGGTATTATCCACATCGGGGTCATTGCTGATGGCTCTCATCAATAAGTCGGCATAAGTGCGTCGTCCCGAAATCAAAAAAGATGCTTTGTCCTTAACAATAGGCGCTTCCAAGGTAAATCGTGAGGAAATCAGTCCGATACCGCCTTGCCCGTGCAGTTCTTGATTGTTGCCTTCTTTCATGCGCACTTCCAATACCGATGACAAGCGGCTGCCGTATCGTGCCGGAATATGACCTTTGTATAATTTGACATCACGAATGGCATCGGAATTAAAAACCGAGAAAAATCCCAATAAATGTGAGGCGTTGTAAACCGGTGCTTCATCGAGTAAAATCAGGTTTTCATCGATATTACCACCGCGTACATAAAAGCCCGATTGCCCTTCACCGGCAGGTTTCACGCCGGGTAAAAGTTGCAAAATTTTGATGATATCTTTCTCGCCTAACAATACCGGTAGATTCTCAATAGCTTTGACACTTAAACGATGTGTTCCCAATACGGTGGAATGCACATTTCGGACTTTAGATTTTTGACTGATGACTACTTTGTCCAAAGTTTCCGAAGCCGGTGAGAGTTTGATATCACGCTTGATATTTTTTTGTAAATCAATGCTAATCTCTTTTTGTTCATAACCTAGTGAACTGAAAATCAGGGTATAAGTACCTGCCGGTAATCGTAAGGCATAATAGCCGTAATAATTAGATACCACGCCTTTTTGCGGATTGGATTTGAGATAGACATTGACGCCCATCAAACTTTCGCCGGTTTTAGCATCGGTGATAGTGCCACTGATGGTAAATTGTTGTTGTGCATTAATGTTTAACAGGAA
>WFZY01000339.1 GCA_015489265.1 Flavobacteriaceae bacterium
CCGTTGTAAACAACAAATTCGCCATTACCACTGACATCTGTTGCAGCGCTATAATCACTATTAGCAGTGTAAGTCGTCCCATCGACCGGCACAAAAGTTACCGGATTGGCTTCACGCAGAACAACAATTCTATTATCGCCATCGCCGTTAGTCCAGTTCAATGTTAGAGAAGTTGTTGTAACATTTTGGGGTGAGTTAGCATGAAAAATAGCATCAGCAGTTGGTTCGACACAAGTGGTGCAAGTCATGGTATGACTTCCGAGATGTGATACATCATCAACGGCAAAACCATTCCATTCAGTAGCCGGATTAAAGGCATCAGCCCCGTTGGTATCACCGGATGTTACAGCTGCTTTCCTTACAAGCGTATGGTCTTTGGTTGTAATGGAACCACTACCCCATTGAGAACCGGGATCTTGTCCAATTTTTCCAATAATATCTACTGATTGACCTGTGGCTGTGTTGTATAATTCAATAGCATCATCACCGTTAAAAGTCATAACACTATTACTAGTAGAAAGGTCAGCTGCAACTCCTAAAGTTTCCTGATTGTTTTCAATGACATAAGTATTGCCATGAGATAAATTACCGGATAGTAACAAAGTATAAGTTGGAACCGTTGCTCCATTATTATATTGCCTTATCTCATAACTGGATAAATTAATAGTGTTGCCTGTTCCATTATACAATTCTAAATATTTATTGTTGCTACTTCCTTCTATATATTCGGAAATGATTAATTCAGATGCGCAAGCAGAATCATTGACCGTATAGTTTTGTTCAGGTGAAGTTTTTTCTTCTGCATTATTATCCAACACATATATTTCATAATAAACAGTTGTGCCGTCTGCTTGTGCGGGAATAGGATTATCAGTCATATAAGTATTACCACTACTATTACTCATACTTATAGTGTTTGTCAAAGAGCCACTGGTAGTTCCCCAGTGTAATTCAACGGCACCAACACCGGCATCGGCTGTTATGTCAGCGGAAACATTAACATTATCGGAGGAATGCACCAATGAGGGTGTATGTGTAATATTAGTTATGTAGATATCGTAAACCGTTAATTCTCCTGATTTGTTTGTGCCACCGGAGCTATAAGTATTTTGCCAAAAACCACCATTGTAGCCACCATAACTATAAGGACCACTATTTATTTGGAACCGGCTGGCATAATAATAGGTCCCCCCGGATGTTATTTGACTACCAATATCCGCTTTAAATTCATCATTATTTCCACTATCAAGATTATAATTTGCCGGCACCCAAGTCCAATCAGCTGCATTAGCCGGATCGGATGGGTCGTTATCTACTGTGCTGTATCCAATCCATGCTTGAATACCTGCACCCGGATTGTTGGTATCAGCATCAGTAAGACCGGACTCATAAATCTGTGCATATACTACAAAGGAGTTGACGGGAGCGGTAATATTACCATTTTCGGGAGATTGCACATTACACCAATCGATGACGTCAATGGTCAATTTTCCTGATTTATTATTGCCTGAACCTGAATATGGCGAGTCCCAAAATCCGCCACCGGAACTGTTATAGCCACCATATTTATAAGGACCGCCATTTAATCTGAACCGGCTGGCATAATAATAGGTACCTGAACTACTTATAGCATTTTCAAGATCTGCATAATACTCATCATTATTACCGGAATCACCATTATAGCTTGCGGCAACCCAAGTCCAATTTGCATCATTTGCCGGATCAGAAGGGTCATTGTCTACAGTACTGTAACCAATCCACGATTCTATTCCGGCACCTTGACCGGCTGTATCGGTTACACCGGGTTCATAAACTTGAGCATATACCATAAAACCATCACCGGAACGAACATTACCATCCGGTGGCCATTGCAAGTTGCACCAGTCAGGTTCATCTGTTGAACTGGCAACATCTCCTTCCAATTTGATATCATCAACATAATAAAAATCAGAAGTGTTATTTTTACTGCCACGTTCATCAAATCGAATTCTAACCATTATTTGCGTTTCCGTATCAGGAATATCAATACTATATGGATTTGGCGAAACAGTTGTAGGATTACTAGCATTGGTACTACCAAAATTTAAATTAGCATTACCATAACCGTCGATTAATTTGACGCTTGTCCAAGAGGATCCATTATCAAATGAGTAATCTATGTATAAATCATCACTCGTGTCTGGTCCATTTGCAGCAAAATACACCCATAATTTTACATTATTATATGAGGTCAAATCAATATTCGCCAATTCAATATAAGGATCAGCATTATGTTTATTAGTTCCTTTAATTTGTAACGAATTGGTGGTATTACCTTGATTACCGGTTGCAATATTAAAACAATTATAACCGCCATCATGTTCGGTGTAACTCCAATCCGGTGTTGTGCCGTCAAAATCTTGAATAGCAATGATTTGTGAAGCTGATGGATTGCCATTTCCGGACCCACCACCGCCGTTGCCGTTATTTTGATTATTATTCCAAATCTCATCTACCCACTCCGGATGGTCGATAAAGGGATTTCTATTGCCTTGAAAATTATAGACAGCATTATTGCGATCAATTTCCCGTTGACTTACAGGATCGTCGGTATTCCATTGTAATAAAATATCAAGAAACCAATCTGAAAATACTTGGTCGGAAGTACCATTGAGCATCGGATGTGACCAACTCGCTACTTGGTCTTCATATCGGGTTGCAAAATAAAATAACATGCGGGCAATATCACCTTTAAATTCATCAATCGGTTCAAAAACCGTATCGGAATAACCGGCTGTCGCATTTGGTCCAACTTTGCTACCATTTGTTGATGTCCAAGTAGGATTGGTAACAACCCCAAAAGCATAATTGCTTCGTCTGTTATTGACATAACCATCGGCAGGGACGACAAAATGCCCGTCACTTTTCATCGGCGAAGCCGAATTAAAAACCGATTGCGGCATAATGTGTTCTCTGTTATAACAACCGCCTTCCCCTTGATAGCTGCCACATTTGTCTCCGGTTTGAGTATATTCGTAGCTATCAGGTCCGGAAGGCACTTCAGAATACATATCCAAAAGCGTTTGATCGTTTTCATAATAATTATCTACATCTGAACTTTGGTATAAGGTGTAAAGTGCATTATAGCCTTGGTCACTATGTCCATTTGTTATGATACCTTTAAGTGCTGTTTTTAGTTCATAACCGGTTTTGCCATTTGCGGCATCATAGTAACCGGCAGGGATTTGTGAATTTACAATATCACTTATTATAAATAAGACGAGTAGTAATTTTAATTTCATTTTACTTGTTTATTTGTTTGAACTTCCAAATATATAAAAAAGTCATTTTTGTTACGTAAATTAATTCTTAATTATTTAATTAATTTTCAACAATTTGGACTTGTTATTTTTTTAAAAATAATTCATAATTAAGAATGATAATTA
>WFZY01000340.1 GCA_015489265.1 Flavobacteriaceae bacterium
AAAAAAACATAAAGACTTATTTAACCGTAACATTTTAATTAAAGACACTTTTTTATTAATTTGTAACTAAAATAACAAAGCTGCATAAAAGAATAAATTTTATATTTGCACCTATGAAACAAAATGATCTTACGAAAAAGATAGACGAAAAATTGCAAGGTAGTGCAACTAAGATAACGCAAGCCCTTGACAATAACAAAAAGGTTTTTATAGAAAGTTATGGTTGTCAGATGAATATGAATGATTCTGAAATTGTAGCATCGATTCTTTTGAAGCAGGGGTATAATACAACAGATCAAGTCAATGAAGCAGACTTGATATTGATTAATACCTGTTCTATTAGAGAAAAAGCGGAAACAACGGTTCGTAATCGTTTAAAACATTTTAATAAACTCAAACAAAATAAGCCAAAAACCAAAATTGGTTTGATGGGTTGCATGGCGGAACGTATCAAAGAAAAGATTTTGGAAGAAGAGCAATTAGTCGATTTGGTGGTGGGTCCTGATGCCTATCGAGATTTGCCCAACCTGATTAATGAATTAGAAGACGGGCGCAAAGCGGTCAATGTGTTATTGAGTAAAGAAGAAACTTATGCCGATATTGAACCGGTCCGTTTAAACAGTAATGGTGTGTCGGCTTTTGTGTCTATCACACGTGGTTGCGACAATATGTGTACATTTTGTGTGGTACCGTTTACACGTGGGCGTGAACGCAGCCGTAATCCGGAAAGTATATTAAGTGAAATACAAGTTTTACAAGATAAGGGCTTTAAAGAAGTAACTTTACTGGGGCAAAACGTCGATAGTTATTTGTGGTATGGTGGCGGCTTAAAAAAAGATTTTGTTAATCAGCCTGAAGCGGTCAAACAAAATGCGGTTGATTTTGCCGGACTTTTAGAATTGGTAGCCACTCGTTTTCCAAGTATTCGTATCCGGTTTTCTACCTCTAATCCGCAAGATTTTAGTTTGGAAGTGATTAAAACCATGGCACAACATCCCAATATTGCCAAACACATTCACTTGCCGGTACAATCGGGTAGTGACCGGATTTTACAATTGATGAACCGGAAACACACTGTAGCAGAATATAAACAGACCATTGATGCTATTCGCAGATATATTCCTGATGTGGCTATTTCGCAAGATATGATTGCCGGATTTAGTACGGAAACAGAAACTGACCACCAAGCAACACTGGATTTGATGGATTATGTCAAATACGATTTTGGTTTTATGTTTGCGTATTCTGTACGTCCGGGTACCCTAGGTGCCAAAAAAATGGCTGATGATGTGCCGCATCACGTTAAATTGCGACGTTTACGTGAGATTATTGATAAACAACAAGCACACAGCTTGTATCGTATGCAACAATTTATAGGGAAAGAAGTGGAAGTATTAATTGAGGGCAATTCTAAAAAATCTGATAAGCATTGGATGGGACGTAACTCACAAAATGCCGTTGTTATTTTTGAAAAAACCGGTAAAGAAAAACCCGGTGATTTGGTTCGTGTTAAAGTGAATGATTGTACTTCGGCAACTTTGTTTGGTAATAAGATTTAATCCGGTGGTTTAAGAAAACCGCCCTTTTATAAACTCTTTTATATATCTTATATGCTTGTTAAAGATGATGTATCTCTATGAATTTATTTTATCATAGAATTATAATAATGACTTCATCATCTTTTATCAAATTTGGTTTTATTGTAGTGATGAGTATTTTTATGCTCAATTGTACAACTGAAAAAAACTAGACAAAGCAGCCTCAACTTACGAAGAATTAATGGTGGTAATATCCAGCGCTTGTTATTGAAAATTTTCCGGGGTACTACCAAGTGCCGGGGAAAGCACTTAGAATATCGTACGAATCACCGGCGGTTGCTCTGCGTGAGGGATAATAGCGGTAGCGCGCCGCAGTTGCGGCTGTTGGTTTTACGGTGGGTGGCGGCGACCTCAGGAAGCCCCCGCACCGCCGATAAAACAACAGTGCGCAACAAGGCGACTATAAGCGGATAGCCCGACCCTGTCAAGTCGTTGTGGCTTACTGTGGTGGAAAACTTGGCAGGGACACGTCCGGAATCTATAAAATATATTGCAAATAAAGC
>WFZY01000341.1 GCA_015489265.1 Flavobacteriaceae bacterium
TCCGGTATTTACCGTGCTGCCAAAGATATTAGTGACCGTATTGCAGAATACAAAGCCGAAGGTTTATCCGAAGAAGCGGCAGAAAAGAAAGCTTTTGAAGAATATGCCATTGAAGCAGCCATTTTAAAAGTGTATGTTTCCGATGGTACCCAAGTAGTTTCCGATGAAGGTTTACAAATTTTTGGCGGAATGGGATTTTCCGAAGAAATGCCTATGGAAAGTTGGTGGCGTGATGCCCGTATTACCCGTATTTACGAAGGAACTAATGAAATCAACAGATTGTTGACTATCAGTATGTTACTACGTAAAGCTTTAAAAGGTCAACTCGATTTGTTAGGCCCGGCAAAAGCCGTAGCCGGCGAATTGATGGGTATTCCGTCTTTTGACAAACCGGAGTTTAAAAATCCTTTGGATGAAGAATTGGATATGGTTAAACGTTTGAAAAAAGTCTTTTTGATGATTGCCGGAACCGGTGCGCAAAAATTCGGTGACAAGCTTGGTGGGCAACAACAATTGGTTTTGGATGCTGCCGACATTTTGATTGAAATTTATATGGCGGAAAGTGCCATTTTGGCAACGCAAAAGAAAATCTTGCAAAATTCCGATGCTAATTTTGATGCGGAAATTGCGATGAGTAAATTGAATTTGTTCAATGCTGTTGAAAAAATCAAATTTAAAGCCACCGAAGCTATCTATTCCATAGCAGAAGGCGATGAATTACGCATGATGTTGATGGGTGTCAAACGATTTACCAAGTATAACAATACGCCCAATCTCAATGAATTGCGTCGAACCATTGCCAAAAAAGTTAGAGAAGACAATCGTTATGCTTTTAACGGCTACTAAGATTA
Source organism: Flavobacteriaceae bacterium (assembly GCA_015489265.1). Taxonomy (GTDB): domain Bacteria; phylum Bacteroidota; class Bacteroidia; order Flavobacteriales; family Flavobacteriaceae; genus WGBX01. The sequence goes on from WFZY01000341.1 coordinate 852, forward strand.
GTTAAATATTTGAAAGTATGAGATTTCTCTATACCTTAAATACAAATTTTAGTTAGTTGTGTATTTGTTTTGATTAATCAAAAAGTCCGGAATGTGGTGTTCCGGGCTTTTTTGTTTTTAAACAGTTTTTGAATGACATTTATTGTTATTTTTGTAAAAATTCAAAAAACGAATGAACAACCAATACGGAATTATCATGGCAGGCGGTATCGGTAGCCGGTTTTGGCCGGAAAGTACGGCTGAAATGCCTAAGCAATTTTTAGACTTGTTGGGAACCGGCAAATCTTTTATCCAACAGACTTTTGAACGTTTGCAAAAGCTGATACCGGCTGAGCAAATATATCTTTTGACCAATGAGCGCTATCGGGAATTAATCAAAAAACAATTGCCGCAAGTGTCAGATAATCAAATAATTGCAGAACCGGTAATGCGCAATACCGCACCGGCGATTTTATATGCGGCAAAAAAAATTCATCAACACAATCCGGATGCAAATTTGTTGGTGGCACCATCCGACCATTATATAGCAAATGAAGACCAATTTATTGCCAATGTGCAAACGGCATTTGACGCAACTGCCAAGCGAGATATTTTGATGACTTTGGGTATCGTGCCGCATAGTCCCAATACGGGTTACGGTTATATTCAATATGATAAAGAAACGAATGAACCCGTAAAAAAAGTTCTGAAATTTACCGAAAAACCTGATTTACAAACAGCTGTCAAGTTTTTAAACGAAGGCAATTATTTATGGAATGCCGGTATTTTTATTTGGCGAGCTACAAGCATTTTAAAGGCATTTCAAACCTATTTACCTGAAATGTTTGCTAAAATGTCAAGTGATGATGCGGTTTATAATACAGCAAAAGAACCGGAATTTATAGCCGAAATTTTTCCGCAATTGCAAAATATTTCCATCGATTACGGTATTTTGGAAAAAGCCGATAATGTATATGTTTTACCGGCGGATTTTGTTTGGAATGATTTAGGTGCTTGGAATGCTATTTATGAACAATTAAGTTTAACTAACAATGATAATGTATTGATAAACAGTAAATTAATTTCTGATAACAGTCAAGGTAATTTGGTTAAAACCAACGGTAAAAAAGTTGTTTTAAAAGATTTAAACGATTATATTGTTGTAGATACCGAAGACACCTTGATGATTATTCCGCGTAAAGATGACCAAAAGGTTAAGGAATATGCGCAGAGGTTTAAAAGTTAATATAATTAAATGAGATTTTCCCCCGACTTTTGTCAGGATCTAAATGACAATCTAAATTAAATAACTAAAAAAAATTAAGTATATGAAAAGAAATTGGCAAACCATCAAACAATACGAAGATATTTTGTTTGAATACTTTGAAGGGATTGCAAAAATAACGATTAACCGGCCACAGGTATATAATGCCTTTCGACCTAAAACCAATGATGAAATATTAGATGCTTTGGAAATTGCCCATCGCAATCAAGATATTGATGTGGTAGTGTTGACCGGTGCCGGTGACAAAGCTTTTTGTAGCGGTGGCGACCAAAATGTCAAAGGCAAAGGTGGTTATATCGGCGAAGATGGTGTTCCGCGCCTGAATGTCTTAGATGTACATAAAAAAATCCGTTCCATTCCCAAGCCGGTGATAGCTATGGTTAACGGTTATGCTATCGGTGGCGGACATGTTTTGCATGTGGTTTGTGATTTGACCATTGCAAGTGACAATGCCCGGTTTGGACAAACAGGTCCCAAAGTCGGTAGTTTTGACGGTGGTTTCGGTTCATCGTATTTGGCACGGCACGTAGGGCAGAAAAAAGCCCGTGAAATATGGTTTTTATGTGATCAATACACCGCCAAAGAAGCCGAACAAATGGGTATGGTCAATAAAGTGGTGCCATTGGAAGATTTGGAAGATACTACGGTTGAATGGTGTCGTAAAATACAGGAAAAAAGCCCAATGGCAATCCGGATGATCAAGCGCGCTATGAATGCCGAATTAGACGGACAACGTGGTTTGATGGAATTTGCCGGTGATGCTACACTGATGTTTTATCTGATGGATGAAGCCCAAGAAGGGAAACATGCCTTTTTGGAAAAAAGAAAACCGAATTTTAAACAATTTCCTAAATTTCCATAAATTTTATTAAATTTGTAACATCAGGGAAGCCGAAAACTGAATAGAGTAGGCAAATAACTAAAAATAACTTAATTATGGAAATGATTAAATGGTACAAATATGTAGTTCTTCAAAACTATGCAAATTTCAATGGAAGAGCCAGTAGATCCGAGTTCTGGTGGTTTGTTTTAGCAAATTTTCTTATTAGCATTATCCTTAGCTTTGTTGATCAAATTCTTGGTGTACAGTTTTTTAGTACTCTCTATAGTTTGGCAGTTTTAATTCCGGGTATTGCTGTTAGTGTAAGAAGATTGCATGATATTGGTAAAAGTGGTTGGAATCTTTTATTGGGATTAATTCCAATTATTGGTGCAATAATTCTAATTATTTGGTACGTCAAAGAAAGCGATCCTGAAGAAAATCAGTATGGACCTGTGCCTTCGACAGTACTTATTGAATGACGGTTGTTATCCTCTGCTATACGAAATTTCAATAAATTTCAAGTTTCTTGGACATTTTGAACAAACTGCTTCTTGAGAAAGACGAGGTAATGAGAAAAATAAAAAAGCTTCAAAATTTTGAAGCTTTTTTAAATATATTTCGACATATAATAGCCCAAACCAACAGCAAACAAACCAACTATTAGTGTCGTGAAAAAGTAAGATAGAAACAATAAAAATTTGCCGTTTTGTAGCATTACCATATTTTCAAACGCAAAAGATGAAAAAGTGGTAAAACCGCCA
>WFZY01000342.1 GCA_015489265.1 Flavobacteriaceae bacterium
TCAATATTTGCTGTATGATGATGCTTATAAAGCCGAATAACCAACGACAAAGCCAATGCCGTTACGGCAAAACCGATAACGATAGCCGTCAATACCAATGCCTGTGGCACCGGATCTACCATTTTAGCGGCTGCGTGTTCGTTGCCCGGCGAAAAAATTGGCGCCGTGCCGTTTTGGATATAACCCACCGCTACAAAAAGCAGATGCACACCCGCATCGATAATCGACAAGCCGATAACAATTTTTACCAAATGCTTTTTGAGCAATACGGCATATAAGCCAATCAATATCAACATTATAGCTGTCCCGTAAACCGCTATGGTTATCAGGTCTTTATATTTGATGAACAAGTCGTTGAATTCTGTCATTTATTTGTTTTTTCTGGTTAATTGGTTATTTGGTTATACTGGTTATTTGGTTAATCGGTTATACTGGTTATTTGGTTAATTGTCATTTCGAACGCAGTGAGAAATCTCTTTGTTTTACAAATTTGTAATTTAAAGATTCCTCGTCGCTCGTCGTGCCTCCTTGCTCTGTCGGAATGACAATCAACTGTCATTTCAAACGTTCTTCTGTCATTTTGACCTCGACTTTCGTCGGGGTCGAAATCTAATTATACATTTTCAATTCAGACGTTTTGGCAAAATGTCTCTACATTTGCGATTTCCACAGAGACGAATGTAATTCGTCTCTACGCACTTTCAACTTTTAACTTTCTACTTTCAACACGAGACGCTTTGCGTCTCTGCTTTCAACTCTTTTTTATCTTCAACAAAATATCCAATATATTCGTCAATTCCGTTCCTACTTTAATCCCGATAAAAATATAGATTAAAGGAATTAAGCCGCCGCTAATCAAATCGTTGAGCGTGCCAACGGAATGTGTATTTTGCAAAAACGAACCATAGGCAAACAAGCCGTAAAGCCCGACTGCTACAAATGCCAATCCCGCCAAACTTTCTAGCCATACCATCACATTGTGATTCGTCTCAAAATGCTTGTATGTAATCAGCATCAGTAAAAATCCGGTAGCGATAATGGCACCCCCTTGAAAACCTCCCCCCGGCGTTAAATGTCCGTGAACAAACACATAGATTCCCAATAACAACATCAACGGGAACAAGATTTTAGCTCCGGTGCGCACCAAACTTGACGATGGCAAACTGACACGTTCCACATCTTCCTCCTCTTCTTCTTTGCGATATAAAATACTTGCCAATCCGGTAGCTGCCAAGAACAAAACGGTTACTTCGCCCAAGGTATCAAAACCCCTGAAATTCACCACAATAGCTGTAATGGAATTAGCCGTTTGCAAAGCTTCCGGCGATTGTTTTAAATAATACGCCGCTACCTTATCCGGATGGTTCAAATCGCCACGCCTGTCCGCCCCAAACGGAATAGCTTTAAAGGTAGTCGCCAAAGACCAACCTAAAATGACGATTAATATGAATGCTATGTATTTTTTCATTTTTTTGTTTCTGATTAATCGGTTATTTGGTTATTTGATGATAATGGTTATTTAGTTATACTGGTTATTTGATGATAATGGTTATTTGGTTAACTGTCATTTCGAACGCAGTGAGAAATCTCTTTGTTTTACAAATTTGTAATTTAAAGATTCCTCGTCGCTCGTCGTGCCTCCTCGCTCTGTCGGAATGACAATTGCTGTCAATTGAACGTTCTACCTGTCATTTCGACCCCGACGAAAGTCGGGGGAAAATCTCACTTTTGATTTCAGATTATAGATTTCTCAATTATCCATTTTCAATTTTCAATTCATTCGCACTTTATCGCTTTCCACTTTCTACTTGGACGCACGACCGTGCGTCTCTACATTCGCACTTTACCACTTTCAACTTTCAACTCATTTTCACTTTCCACTTGGCACTTCGCACTTAAAACTTCTTCACGTGATCCTCCCTGTATTCATCTTCATTCCGCGACGTATTTCGTATGGTAATCACAAAAATTATGGTAGTCAATGCGATACCGATTGCCGCTTCGGTTATGGCCACATCCGGCGCTTGCAACAGATAGAAAAACACAGATAACACCACACTGATGATTCCTGTTGCCAAAACGGCATACAGTAAGTCCTTCTGCATCACCGCATAAATTGCCGCCGCTATTAATATGATTGCCATTATGATTAAAAATAAAATTAAAGCCATTTTTTTGGTTATTTGGTTATTTGATGATATTGGTTAATCGGTTATTTGAGATTCCTTCCCGACTTTCATCGGGACAGGCTGTCGTTCCTTCGTCGCTATGTCGGAATGACAACTGCTGTCATTTCGAACGCAGTGAGAAATCTCACTTTTGATTTCAGATTATAGATTTCTCAGTCGTTCCTCCTTCGAAATGACAACTGCCGTCATTTCCACCCCGACGAAAGTCGGGGCTTCTCTCTGCTTTGCACTTTGGCGCTTTCCACTTCGCACTTCGCACTAAAAAACTTTCAACTTTCCACTTTCAATTCATTCTCACTATCAACTTCCGCTTCATAATCATCAATCTTCTTCTTAAAAAACGGACGGATACCGCTCCTATGAGATGCTCTTGCCAAGGCGTGTGAACTCAATGGATTTGAAATCCCGATAAACAGGATAATCACAATAAGTTTTATCAGCCAATCGGGTTGCATCAGTCCGACGCCCAAAACCACACTCATCGCACCCAAAGTCGATGCTTTGGTACCGGCTTGCAGGCGATTATACAAATCAGGCATCCGGTAAATACCCAAGGCGCCGAGAAACAGAAAAATACTGCCCAACAGCACAAAAAACAATCCGATGTATTCCAATATATTATTTAATGTATCCATTACAATGCTTTTTCGATATAACGTGCAATCACAATGATGCCTATAAATCCCAAAACGGCATAAACCAATGCCAAATCGATGTAAATGTATCGTTGAAACAAATAGCCCAACAATACCAATCCGGCTATGCCGATAACCGAAAGCGTATCGAGTGCAATAGCACGGTCTGCTGCCGTAGGTCCTTTAACAAATCGCATAAAAGCTAAAAAACTGCCTATGCTGATTAAAACAATTGCTATGTATATTACTATGTTCATTTGGTTAATTGGTTATTTGGTTAATTGATTGTCATTTCGACCCCGACGAAAGGCGGGGAAGAAATTCCACTTTTTATTTCAGATTTTTCAGACGTTTTGACAAAACGTCTCTACTTTTAACTTTTTGAGACGAAAAAATTTTCGTCTCTACACTCGCACTTTCCACAAAAGACGAATTGCAATTCGTCTCTACACGCGCTTCCCACTTTCTACTTCCGGGTTCCATATATCTTTAACAAAACCTTCTCAAACGGTTCGGCTATTTCTTTATATATTTCATCTTTATTTTCAGTTGTTACGTCTATCCAATGGATATAAAACTTATTCCCGACCACATCAATGGTCAAGGTGCCGGGGGTTAGAGTAATGCTATTTGCCAAAACCATTTTGGCAAAATGATTTTGCAATTTGGTTTCAAAACTGACAATACCCGGATTGATAGGCAATTTCGGATTGACCACTCTTCGTGCTACGTCAAAATTTGCCTTAACCAATGCCACCAAAAACACAAAAAAGTATTGTATAAAATATATAATGTGTGACGGTGTGATTAATATCGGATCGCAGCAGTTGAAATTAACCACCGTAATGTATGCCACCACTAAACTCAATACAATACCTGTAATAATTTCAGCCGGTTGCAACGAAGTGGTAAACGCATACCAAATAAGGAATACAATAAAAAAGGTATAGAGATATCGACTAATTGAAAGGTTTTTTCTTGACATATCGGCATTATTTTCATTTCAAAAATACCGGTTTAAAAAAGGAATTTTTATGAAAAAAATCAGGTTTTTGTATATTTTACCATAGATTTGTTAATTATAATTGTTCTAAACTAAATTTTATTGAAAAATACATATTGTAAAGAATCATTCTTAAATTTTAGAAAAACTAAAAGCTTATTTAAAAAAAATGTAATTTTAAAGCCCAAAACTCTTGAAAGAAAAACAAAACATGAAACAAATTATCGCCATAGTCGGACCAACCGCTTCTGGCAAAACTGCATTGAGTATTAAACTGGCAAAAGCGCTTAATACAGAAATTATTTCGGCTGATTCAAGGCAGTTTTATAAAGAAATGCAGATTGGTACGGCTGTGCCCGAACCGGACGAATTAGCTGCTGCAAAACACCATTTTATTCAAAACAAATCCATCTTTGACGATTATACCGTCGGTGATTATGAACAAAATTTTTTGCAACTTACTAACCAACTGTTTCAAACCAAAGATACATTAATATTAGTAGGCGGTAGCGGTTTATATATCGATGCTGCTTGCAAAGGTTTGGACAATCTACCGGGAAAGAATGAGCAAATTCGCAAGGAATTAACTCATAATTTAAACGAAAAAGGCATAGAAAGTTTACAACAACAACTACAAGCCCTTGATCCCGATTATTATCAAAAAATAGATTATAAAAATCCGCATCGCTTGATACGAGCCATTGAAATTCTATTGCAATCCGGCGGAAAAAAAATGGCTGATTTGCATCAGAAAAAAGCCGAGCGTGATTTTAAAACCATTTATATCGGTCTGACCGGCGAACGGTCACTTTTATATGATCGAATCAACAAGCGTGTTGATATAATGATTAATCAAGGATTGGTTAATGAAGCAAAAAATTTACTTTCATATAGAAATATAAATGCTTTACAAACAGTCGGTTACAAAGAATTATTCTCTTACTTTGACGGCACTTACGATTTGAATTTTGCCATTTCGGAAATCAAAAAAAACACCCGTCGTTTTGCCAAACGGCAATTGACTTGGTTTAGAAAAAATCCCGAAATCAAATGGTTTGATATCGCTTATGATCTTGAAGAGATTTTAAAATATCTAGAAATGAGAAACGACTTGTCCTGAAATAGGTGGTATAGAAAAGTCAACAAAAATCCAGAAAAACAGTTATAAGAAAAATGTAAACAGCAACTTTTAACTTATATCACTATCTTTGTCGTATGAATTCAAAAAAAATGTTCCGGTATTTATTTCTCTTACTATCCTTTCTATTGATTAGCATCACCGCTTGTCGTAAAGACGATATTTGCACCGGTGACGGTACCCCTGATTTGCAAATCAAGTTTTTTGATGCTACCAATCATGCCACTGAAAAAAAAGTTGATACTTTATATGTCGTAGCATTACCCGGACAAGATACTTTGATCGGCGGACAGACTAATGTGTCCGGTTTGTCAGTTCCTTTAAACGTTAATGATGATTTTTCAAAATTCATTTTTGCAACACCGCACAATACCGACACTTTGGTTTTTCATTATACACGCGAAACCGTTTTTGTATCCAAAGCTTGCGGCTATAAAATTATTTTTCACGATTTAAACGTTGATTTACAACCGGATAACGATAATTGGATCAAACAAATTGACATTATCAATCACGATGTAGTCAGTGACACAACGCATCTTAAAATTTATCATTAAGTTACAACACAAACCAATTAATGAGCCATAACCATTCATATCAATTTTTTAAAAATTTGGAATTTAAAATGAGAATACCTTTTAAAATAATATTGTTTTTGGTGGCATTCATACCATTTACTTATTCCCTTTCAGCCCAACAACAAACAGACAGTATTGCCAAAGACAGTATCATAAAACCTAAACAACCGGTTAAAATTCGTTTAGGGTTTGATATTGGTAAATATGTTTGGGCAAAGTTAAATCAATCGGAATCTGTTGATTTTTATATCGATGCTAATTTTTATAAAAACTACTTTGTGGTGCTATCTTATGGACATGAAAACCATTTGACTGACAATAATTTACTCAATTATCACACCACCGGAAGCTATTATAAATTAGGATTGATGTATAATTTATATGACAATTGGTTAGACATGGACAATGATATTGATATCGGTTTTAATTATGCTTATGCCCGTTTTGATTATTTGCTTCACTCCTACCGGATCAATCAACCGGGTGCTATTTATGTGCCGGAACCGGTAGAAGTAGAACAAGCATTTAACAATAATAAAGCACAATGGTTTGAACTTTATGCCCAAATACAAGTGGAAACCTTAAAACACATCTATCTGGGTTATAATGTCGGGGTTAAATATTTGATTAATTATTCCGACATTGACAATTTTACAGTGACATATATTCCCGGTTTTTTTAACAGAAATACTTACAGCAGATTTGGGTTCGGTATGCAATATTTTATCAGTTACCGGCTTACATTTTAAACATTATGGTGCAAGAATTACGATTACGGATAAGCTTGGAAGAAGCGCATCAACCTGATATTTTACTACAAAAGGCAGCAGATTTTTTATCCATTCCGGTAAATCAAGTCAATGCCGTTAAAATATTGCGAAAATCTATCGATGCACGAAAACCCCAAATTTGGTTTGATTACAAAGTATCAGTTTATATTGATGAAAAACCGCCCGAATCATTGCACTACCGGTTTGATTATCGTGATGTTTCAAAAGCACCACAGGTTCATATCGTCGGTTTTGGACCGGCAGGGATGTTTGCCGCTTTACGCGCCATTGAATTGGGATTGAAACCCATAGTTATCGAACGCGGTAAAGATGTCAGAAGCCGGCGCCGAGATTTACGCTTGATTAATCAAGAGCGTATTGTCAATGAAAATTCCAACTACTGCTTTGGCGAAGGCGGTGCCGGCACCTATTCGGATGGCAAACTCTATACCCGCAGCTTAAAACGCGGCGATGTGCGCCGAATTTTTGAAAATTTGGTCTATCATGGTGCCAAAGCGCAGATTTTAATAGATGCACACCCGCATATCGGCACGGATAAACTGCCCAAAGTTGTACAAAATATCAGAAAAACAATTTTAAAATATGGCGGTGAAATCCATTTCAATAGTCGATTAACAGATTTTATTGTTGAAAATCAACGTGTTAAATCAATTATTATCAATGATAGCAAAGAAATTTCGGTAAATCATTTGATTTTAGCCACCGGTCATTCTGCAAGAGATATTTATGAATTGCTTGACAGACACCATGTCTATATGGAAGCCAAATCTTTTGCTATGGGTGTGCGTGTAGAACATCCGCAAGCATTGATTGACAGTATTCAATACCATTGTCCTATCGGGCAAAAAGATGAATTGCTACCTCCGGCATCGTATAGTTTGGTGCAACAAGTCGGTGACCGCGGGGTATATTCGTTTTGTATGTGTCCGGGGGGATTTATTGTGCCGGCTGCTACCGGAAAATCAGAAGTGGTGGTCAACGGTATGTCGCCATCCAAACGGAATAACAAATTTGCCAATTCGGGCATCGTAGTTGAAATCAATGTTGATACGGACTTGACAAAATATGAAAAATACGGTGTATTTAAGGGCTTAGCTTTTCAAAAAGACTTGGAATATTTGGCTTTTGTAGCCGGTGGTAAAAATCTGCAAGCACCTGCACAACGCTTAACTGATTTTGTCGAAGGACGTTTATCGAGCAGCTTAAATGAAACGTCTTATCAACCCGGATTAAAATCAGCACCCTTACATTCTATTTTACCCAAAATAATCGGTAAAAAACTACGAAAAGCATTTAAAGCATACGGGCAGAAAATGCCCCGGTTTTATACGGAACTTGCCAATGTGATAGGGGTAGAATCTCGTACTTCTGCACCTATAAAAATTCCCCGAACCAACAACTTACATCATCCGCAAATAATTAATTTGTATCCTGCAGGTGAAGGTGCCGGCTATGCCGGTGGTATCGTGTCAGCTGCAATGGACGGCGAACGTATCATGGAAGCCATAAAAAAAGGAAGCATTTAAAAAAATACTTCCTTTGTGGGTTCTGCCGGGTTCGAACCGGCGACCCCCGCCCTGTCAAGGCGATACTCTAAACCAGCTGAGCTAAGAACCCTTAATTTTTGTGAGTGCAAATATACTAAATATTTTCTTATTAAAATCATTGATTTATATATTTTTTAAGTGGGCAGATAAAACAATTGCTTTAACTTATAAGGAATATCAAACCGTAATAAAAGGTGGTAAAAATCATAAAAAAATTAAAATTTATAATCAATTATGCCAAATTTTAAAAGAAATACATTATCTTTGAAGTGATAAACTAAAAAAATAATTATTATGTCAGTATTAAAAGTCGTTGAACTTATGTCAAGTTCAAAAAAATCATGGGAAGATGCAACTGCTAAAGCCGTGAAAAAAGCCAGTAAATCA
>WFZY01000343.1 GCA_015489265.1 Flavobacteriaceae bacterium
ACTACACCTTGCTATTAATCTGACCTTAATTTATCCGGGTAAAGAAGCTTTTGATGCAGCAGTTGAATTTATGGCAACCAATCCGTTTATTCAAATTATGCAACCCATTCTGGCTTTAGGTTTTCTTTTCCATATCGGTATGGGAATTTACCTTGAATGGACCAATCGCGGTAAACGCTCGGTTAAATATGTAAAAAACAATCCGGGAGCCGCTTCATCATGGGCATCACGCAACATGATTTGGACCGGTTTATTTGTTTTATTGTTTTTAATTATTCACTTATTAAACTATTTTGTGCCGTTTAAAACGCAAGATGTTCCCGATCATTATGCCTTAGTAACCGGTTTATTTAAAAGTCCGGTATATACATTGTTATATGTATTGGCTTTCGTTGCTTTAGGCATCCACTTAAGTCATGGCTTCCAATCAGCATTTCAAAGCTTAGGAACGCCTAGAGAAAAATGTAATAAAGCCTTAGTCGTTACAGGTAATATCTTTGCTTTACTAGTCGCTTTCGGTTTTTCGGCAATAGCTATATATTTCTATTTTAATTAAAAATAATAAATTATGTCAACAATTAATATCAAAGAAGGAACTCCTTTAAAAGCTAAAATTCCACAAGGGGATTTGGCTAAAAAATGGACGACATATAAGGACAAAATCCGTTTGGTAAGTCCTGCCAATAAAAGAAACTTGGATGTTATCGTCATTGGAACCGGATTAGCCGGTGCTTCTGCTGCTGCTTCTCTTGCAGAATTGGGTTATAATGTTAAAGCATTTGCTTTTCAAGATTCTCCGCGTCGTGCGCACTCTATTGCCGCACAGGGTGGTATCAATGCTTCAAAAAACTATCAAAATGATGGTGACAGCGATTGGAGATTATTTTACGACACTATAAAAGGAGGAGATTATCGTGGTCGTGAAGCCAATACTTACCGTTTAGCGGAAGTATCAGGGTCTATCATCGACCAAGCAGTAATGCAAGGTGTCCCGTTTGCCCGTGAATATGGGGGACTACTTGACAACCGTTCATTTGGTGGGGTTTTGGTTTCCAGAACTTTTTATGCCAAAGGACAAACCGGACAGCAATTACTGTTAGGAGCCTATTCTGCCTTAAACAGACAAATTGCTCGTGGAAAAGTAGAGATGTATAACCGTCATGAAATGATTGATTTAGTGGTAATTGATGGCCATGCTAAAGGTATCATTGCCAGAAATTTGGTTACCGGTGAATTAGAAAGACATTCGGCTCATGCCGTTGTTATTGGATCAGGTGGTTACAGCAACGTCTATTTTTTATCTACCAATGCTATGGGTTCAAATGCTACAGCTGCATGGCGGGCACACCGAAAAGGAGCTTATTTTGCTAATCCGGCTTTTGTACAAATTCACCCGACTTGTATCCCGCGAAGCAGTGAGCATCAATCTAAATTGACTTTGATGTCTGAATCTTTACGAAACGACGGACGTATTTGGGTGCCTAAAAAACTGGAAGATGCCCAAGCCCTTCGTGAAGGCAAGCTAAAACCGACTGATATACCCGAAGAACATCGCGATTATTACTTAGAAAGACGCTATCCTGCTTTTGGGAATTTGGTACCGCGTGACGTAGCTTCGCGTGCTGCCAAAGAACGCTGTGATGCCGGATACGGTGTCAACAAAACCGGTGAAGCTGTCTTTTTAGACTTTGCCACTGCTATTGAACGTTATGGTAAAGAGCAAGCACATTTGAGAGGACTAAAAAATCCTTCTAAAGAAGTCATACGAGAATTAGGTGAAAAAGTCATTGAAGACAAATACGGCAATTTGTTCCAAATGTATGAAAAAATAGTTGATGACAATCCATACAAAACCCCTATGATGATTTATCCGGCTAATCACTACTCTATGGGTGGGCTTTGGGTAGATTATGACTTACAATCCAACTTACCCGGATTGTTTGTTATAGGAGAAGCGAACTTCTCCGACCACGGAGCCAACCGTTTGGGCGCATCAGCTTTAATGCAAGGATTGGCAGACGGCTACTTCGTATTACCTTACACTATCGGAGATTATTTGGCAGATTATATCAGAGAAGGTAAAATTCCAACTGACACACCCGAGTTTGATGAAGCTGAACAAAAAGTAAATGAAGAAATTAATTTCTTCCTCAATAATGATGGCAAACATTCCGTAGACTATTTCCATAAAAAATTAGGTAAAATTATGTGGGATAAAGTCGGTTTATCTCGAAACGCACAAGGATTGCAAGAAGCCATTAAAGAGATTCAAGAATTGCGATCACAATTTTGGAAAGAAGTTCGAGTGCCCGGTAAATCAAGTGATTATAATCCAGAACTAGAAAAAGCCGGTTACGTAGCCGATTATTTAGAACTGGGAGAACTCTTAGCACTCGATGCTTTAAACAGAAATGAATCTTGTGGTGGTCACTTCCGTGAAGAATATCAAACACCGGATGGAGAAGCTCTACGAGATGATGAAAATTATGCTTACGCAGCCGCTTGGGAATATCCCGCCAAGCCCTACGAAAGATTTACTAAACATGTTAATATGAGCGATGAAATTTTACATAAAGAACCGCTTATATTTGAATTTGTAAAACCAACAACCAGAAGCTATAAATAATTATGAAACTAAATCTTAAAATTTGGAGACAAGCAGGACCTAATGCCAAAGGGCAAATGGTCGATTATCAAATAGATGGCGTAGAATCTGATATGTCCTTCTTGGAAATGTTGGATTTACTTAATGAGAACCTAATAGCCAAAGGCGAAGAACCTATCGCTTTTGACCACGATTGCCGCGAAGGTATTTGCGGTATGTGTTCGTTATATATCAATGGAGAAGCACACGGACCGGATAAATTAACAACCACCTGTCAATTGCATATGCGTCGCTTTAAAGATGGCGATACCGTTACTATAGAACCTTGGCGTGCCAATGCGTTTCCGGTCATCAAAGACTTGATTGTAGATCGCAGTGCTTTAGATCGCATACAACAAGCCGGTGGTTATGTTTCGGTTAATACTTCGGGAAGAACCGTTGATGCCAACAACATTCCAATTCCGAAAAAAGATGCTGATAATGCATTTGATGCCGCTACTTGTATCGGTTGTGGGGCGTGTGTGGCTACATGTAAAAACGCTTCAGCTATGCTGTTTGTATCAGCCAAAGTAGCACAATTTGCACAATTACCGCAAGGTCGTGTCGAAGCTGCCAAACGCGTACAAGATATGATTGCAACTATGGACGCTGAAGGTTTTGGTAGTTGTACCAATACCGGTGCTTGTGAAGTGGAATGTCCGAAAGGCATTTCATTGACCAATATTGCTATTCTGAATAAAGAGTTTTTATTAGCGCAAACTAAATAAAAATTAACCATTTAATTCTTAAAAATGGCTAATTCCTATTTTGATGTGCTATTCTTATATTTGCCATACAAATATAAATATACAAGCTATGGCAGATTCATTAATAAAACTATTGGTACCTGATTACATTTTAGATC
>WFZY01000344.1 GCA_015489265.1 Flavobacteriaceae bacterium
TTACCTGACGGATAGTGTATTGCGCCACCGGTATTTTGGGTTGGTTGGTTATTATTACCGGCAATAGCATTATATAAATTTGCACCTGCATTTAATACGTTGGCTACGCCATTCCAAACAGCACCTGTTGCACCTCCTGAATTTCCTCCTGATGACGGATCAACAGTTACGCCAGCATCTAATCCAAATGACATTCCTGAACCGCCCGGTATAGCACCATAGCCGGCTGTATAGGGTGAACTTCCAAATGAACCTCCACCAAATGGTCCGCCATTCATACCTGATAAATGATGAAATAAAGAATTGCGATTGTTAAATAAATCATTAACAACTTGATTTATAACTTCGACAGGAACATCTTTGTAATGAAATGGTAAAAATTGATTGTCAGATGATAATATACCTACCGGATTAATAGTGATAGGTCCCAATGAACTATTAATAAAATCCATTATCTGCGACAAATTTTGAATACCAAAGTCTTGTGCTATTGGTATAAAATTATTTACAAATTCATCCTTTGCGTTTGCTGTTGTAGTCGGGGCGTTTAGACCTACATATTTTAATGTGTTTGGCATAACTTCTAAATCTTTATGTGTTAGATATTCTGTTGTATGGTTAAATTCCGGTAACGTGCCGTCAATTATTATTTCTTTGTTATTTACCGGCACTACCACGAATACGTGTGTATAGTTGGTGCCGTCATAGCTTACTTTTCGTATGTAATGCCTGATGCCGAGTTGTTGTAATATACTGCTGGCTATGGTTGAATAGCCCTTACAGTTGATGCCGTGTTCTCTTGACTGCCACGCACACGCAATACTTTGAATGTGTTGCACGTCGTCATCGGGCAAATACTGAAAATTGTTATAAATAAATTGATGAACGTTTTCTAATGTCTTTAAAAGCGTGTCTGCTTTTAATTTGTCGGCAATTTTTTTGGCTTGCCAACTGTATTTGGTTGCCCATTGTGCCATTTGTTCTATACCAAAGTCAGTGTCGCCGAATCCTAATTTCTTTTCTTTGCAACTGACCTTTGGAAAGTATTTGTCATACTTATATTTTGGTTCTAACGGGCGGTATAAATTCATCACTTGATAAATTCAATTACTTTTAAGTTGCCTTTATCTTTTGAATCTTGAACGGCGCCATTATAGTCTATGCGACTTATAAATGTGCCGGGATTGGCTCGCTTGTATTTGCGCCAAACTTGACGATTGGCAAATATTTTTAATTTGTGCGGACCTTTACCATTAGATACTAATACAGCAAAGACATTATGCACGCCTTTGCTTGCTTTGGCTACTCGCTTTTTGCCATTATACGATGAGACAAACTCAATATATTTAGTATTATCCGCCATAAACATCTGATTTTTTCATTTTGCAATGCTTTTGTTGCTTAAATTCTGATACAAACATAGATACGGCAGTGTTGCCGGTGTCGGTTTTATGCAGGTTGCGTTTGTTTTATGTGGTTTTTGTTTGTTTTATGCGGTTTTTGTGGACTTTATGCAGTTTACGGATTGGTAAATTTTGTATTTTTGTATAAACTCATTCGCCTTATGACTAAACAAAATCTTAAAAGATTATATCCCGGACTATCTTACCGCAACTTTGTGAGTCCGGTGATTAACAGAATTATTGCCAAGCGCCGTGATATGTCTGTTGAAGCTGCAAGCTATATCAAAAGTATTACTCCAAAAGAGTTTAACGACTTTATGGAATTGGTCGGCTTACCGATAGAAAAGGATATGCGTGTGTTGGATCATACGCCTACCAAAGATTATTTGATTGGTAAGTTTGCTGATATTCCGGTGAGAGATTTGCTTACCGAAATAAATGAAGTGATAAAAAACAACCGGCATTATCCTGTGGATATGCCGGTGTATGATAAACGATTAACGCCAAAAGAGTATAGAATGTTACTCGATAGGATTATTTGATTTATAATATACAATTTTATTTCGTTCGTTTAATATTTCAAGTCCTCGTTTTGATATGATCCTATGTGCATCATTGTCAAATATTGAGCATATTGCTCTTATTGCTAATGCTTGGTATAGTAGTTTAAAAAATTCTTTCATAAGCAACTATAT
>WFZY01000345.1 GCA_015489265.1 Flavobacteriaceae bacterium
TCCACACTATTGTCAGTCGCATACGCTTCAATTTATATAGGACTTTTCAAAGTATTTCATGACTCAGCTCTAAGGAAAGTTGGTATATTGTTTTTCTTTGGAGTATTTGTCATTAGCACTTATTTTTACACAGAAACATATATAAGAGATAATTTTATAAGCAATGAAAAAATTAAAGATATTTATATAGAAGCCGGTGCTATTATGGAAAGAGAAAGAAGTTTAAATCTTTTAAAAGAAATTAAAGATTGCAATAAAGCTATAACTCTTTTTAAAAAGCGCGTTGATCTTGATAAAAAGCTGAAACATGACAAACTTATGCAAGAGATTTTAGAAAAACATAAAGTATATTAGTCACATAGCCTGTTGGGGGGGGTTAGAGGACAGGTGAACGGAGAAAGCATAGAGGTCAGTCGCTACCATAAAATCCCATAAAAAACATAACAATTATCGTCGCTCTCACCGATGAAAGCGGCAATGTTGTAGAGAGCTTTGCCTATGATAATCATTACGGTGTTATAATAAACCGTACCAAAACCGTAGAGACAAACAACCCCTACGCCTACACCGGCAGAGAAGTCGATGCCGAGGATCTTTACTATTACAGAGCCAGATACTACGACCCAACGATCCAAAGGTTTATCAGCGAGGATCCGATAGGATTTGCGAGTGGGGATTTTAACCGGTATCGGTATGTGGGTGATGATCCAATTAATTTTGTTGATTCAAATGGAAAAAATAAATTTGGAGATTGGCTTAGAGATGAGCTTGGTGCGGAAGGCAAAGAAAAAGCTAGAAAAATAAGGTTTTGTCAAGAATGCAAACGAGGACTTGATAATAACTTAACAGATAGGCAAATATGCGATATCTACATACCTCAAGTCATAAAATGGTGCGGAACGGATGGGGCTTGTCGTGTACAATATGCTGAATTTATGCGAGATGGGTGCAAGAAAACATGTGGAAAACAATAAAATATGCATTGTTGATAGTGGTATGTATAATTCTTCTGCCATATATTCTGTATAAATATGAAGAAAAAATTTTAGTCAACAACGATATAAATCAACTAAAATTTAATTACGTATTATTAAAAGAATTAGACCAAGGAAAAAACAAGCAAGTTGCAGTACTTTTGTCTGCAGATATACAAAGAACACTTATTAATATCAATGTTAATCACACCACGGAATACATAAACAAATTATGTAACTATATGAACGAAGATAATATAAATTTATTAAAAAAATATGACAAGAATATATCTATTGAACATTTAAATAAAATAATGACACATTGTAAAAATTCATCCTCTCAACTAAAAAGGTAGAGACAAGCAAATGTCCCGTAGCATAAAGCATAAGAGCATTGAGTATAAGAAATCATAAAGGTCAGTCGCTACCTTAAAATCCTCTAAAAAACACAACAATTATCATCGCGCTCACCGATGAAAGCGGCAATGTAGTAGAGAGCTTTGCCTACGATAACCATTACGGTGCTATAATAAACCGTACCAAAACCGTAGAGACGAACAATCCCTACGGCTATACCGACAGAGAGGTCGATGCCGAGGATCTTTACTATTATCGAGCTAGATACTACGACCCAACGATCCAACGGTTTATCAGTGAGGATCCGATTGGGTTTGCGAGCGGGGATTTCAACAGGTATCGGTATGTTTGGGATAGTCCTGTTTTGTGGAATGACCCTGAGGGATTAAAATTAAAAGACAAACTACACCCATTAGGATGCGTTGTTAACTTGGGGAAAAAGCCACTTTGGATCAAACCTGAAGATGGTGATCCATACTATAGTACGGCATGGTCAGCAAATGTAGATGGTTTTTGGTTAAACGATAGATGGTATAAAATATCTAATTTCGGAATTTGCTATATAATGCCAAACTACGAATATGCAATATGTATAGATCCTGCAAAATGGAGAACCGGACCCAACCAATCCGGATTTAAAGGTAAATGTTTTGACAATTGGGGATGCGGACCAGATCAATGATAAGTTTTGTAAGTAGATTATTATTGTATTTTATTGTTTTTCCTATAGCACTGTTATTTTTAATCTTTGTGTCTGATGGATATTTCCCCGGGTTGCAGTATAAAATTTCAAAAACAATTACTCAAAAAAATATTAGTAAATTAAAATTAGACTTGTCAGAAAAAGAAGTAATTAAAATTTTAGGCAAACCATTTTCTATCAAGAAAATCTCTTCAAACCGCAATATTTATGAATATTCTACAGCATATTTTGCAGGTATATATGTACAACTCTATTTTAGTCATAGAAATTTGATTGCCTTAACAATAGAAGATAGCAACGACAACACAATATATTCATGTACTAAAAAATTATGTCCGTATATAAACCGTTGCATGTATGACAAACTCATTCCTATAGAATAAGTTTTACAAAGAGGTGGCATAAATGATGTTCAATTGTAAAAAAAATAAAATTTTATATACCGGAATTATTGTGATGGTATTGATTATTTTATATCAAATGTCGGTTATTACAAAGTTAACATATGAAAACAAAAATTTATGCAAAAAAATGAATTATATATATCAAAAGTCATCACCACCCTCACCTACGACGAAAGCATCGACACCCGCTGAGTATCACCAACGCTGACGGAACGTTCTACTACCATAGAGACCATCATGGAAGTATCGCAGCCCTTACAGACAGCACAGGGCAATGTGGTAGAGAGCTTTGCCTACGATAATCATTACGGTGCTATAATAAACCGTACCAAAACCGTAGAGACGAACAATCCCTACGGCTATACCGGCAGAGAAGTCGATGCCG
>WFZY01000346.1 GCA_015489265.1 Flavobacteriaceae bacterium
TCCGGTAACCGGTTGTTAAACAACGTCTTGCAACACGAAATATCTTTGCGGTTTTCGGTTTTTAATATGGTGAAATTTTCGCACTTTTTTTCAGGTTTGACATTTAGCCGTTCCTTACATCCTATCAGGCAAAATACCCGGCAATATCAAACTGACATCATCAGTATGCCGGTTAATCTTGATAATTATGATGAAAATCTATCGGCATATTTGACTTATGGTAAACGTTATATTTATTGGAAATTACGACTTAATGGGCAATTAAATGTTTCCAAATATTACAACATTATCAATCACAGAGAAGTTGCATCCAATTCATTGATGCAGAATTACGGCATCACTGTCAATTCCAATTTGAGTGGTTTTTTCAACTTTGATGTCAGCTATAAGCTTAACATCAATCGTTTTAACAGCGATTTACGCCAAAGCACTTATTTGACTCACAAACCATCGGCAGGCATTGAATTGCGATTTTTTAAACAAACCACGCAACTGAATTTGAAATATGATTATTATGATCAAATGGAACAGCATCAAAATAAACACAACGCTTACGGCTTTTTAAATGCCGAACTGTTTTACCAAAAAGCAGGTAGCACTTGGGAATTTAGCTTAAAAGCTAATAACTTATTGAATACCAAAAGTTTAAACAAAGAAAGTTTGTCCGATTTATATGTGGCTACTTCACAATATTATGTGATGCCAAATTATTGGTTATTGCAGGTAAAGTATAAATTGTGATAATTTGATGAATTGATTACATAGGTCACTGAGTGTTCCGATTCTTTTGGAATCGGAATGTATCGAAGTGACCGGTTTTTATTGAGGAATTGATGATTTTGTCTGCTTCATAGATTATTGGGGTCTTTGATGTTTGTTTATTGCTTCATAGTTTGTTTCTGCTTATAATTTGAGGAAATGAGGAAAGACCTGCAAGGTTTTGAAAACCTGTTAGGTCTGAGCGTGGAACTTATATGTCCTTATATGTCTTATATGGTTTTTTATTTTAAATACCGGTCACAGAGCTTAATAAAAAAATCCACTTTTAACTTCCGGTTACTGAGCTTGCCGAAGTATCAACTTTCAACTAATTTAACTTCCCCCAAAGCATCTTTATAATCGCTACCCAAAAGCATTTGATTGTGCGGAAAGTAAAAGCGGTAGTATATGCCTTGATTTTTATAGGTTTCCATCAGGTTGATGATGTTAGAAAAATTTAAACTGCCGGTATCAAAAATCAACATGGCAGGTTTTAGCGCGATTTGTGACGAATTATCGATCTTTTTTAAATCGGTAAAACAGGTTTTTAAGATACTATAATTTTTTTTATCCCCTATAAAGTAAAAACCTTGAAAATCAACAGGTTTATTGATAAAATGGCTTTTTTTTAATCGTAAGCTTAGCCAGAGTTTAAAAAATTGTCGCATCAAAAATTCCAATGGCGAAAACGAACGGAAATGTTTACGGTAAAATTGAAAAGTCGTGTCTAAAAAATGTTTGTAATAGTTGGCATCTTTGCGGCTGCTTTCCCCTTTAAAGTGGATGATTTTTGCCGTTGGCAGATAATAATTTTGATAACCTTTTTGTAAAATTCTGTATGACAAATCAATATCTTCACCATACATAAAAAATTGTTCGTCAAAGCCGCCAACGGCTTCAAACACATTTTTTTTGACAAACATCAAGGCACCGGTCAGAACTGGAACTTTTCCCGATTTATTTTCATTGATGTGTGGGGCGTAATAGACATTAAATGGTTTGAAATTTAGCATTTTATGCAATTTGGTCAATTTGCTAAAAGCGACCAAAGGCGTTGGAATACCGCGTTTGCTCTCGGGTAAAAAATTACCGGTGCCATCTATCATTTTACCGCCGATAATGCCAAAGTCATTGTGTTTATCGGCAAAATTTTTTAATTGACTTAACAAATCATCGCTAACTAAAGTATCCGGATTAAGAAATAATAAATATGCACCTTGGGCTTGCTTTACGGCTTTGTTATAAGCTTTGCCAAATCCGTGATTTTTATCAAACCAAAGAAATGTAACTTCGGGATAGCGCTCTTGAAAATAGTCACGGCTACCATCGGTTGAATGATTGTCCGCTACTATGATTTCGATATTATCATCTTTTTTTACAGCTTTTAAAACCGATTGTAAACAGGCATCGGTAAAATGCTTGACGTTGTAATTTAAAATGATTATGGAAATGTTCATTGAGTCGTTTCAAATTGCTTCAAAGGTAAGAAATTTTAATTATTATCATAGCAGAGTCTTTCACAAGACTTCTTTGTAAAATTTTATTAAATATTGTAGCCACTATATCTTGGGCTGATGAATTAGGTATTTAATTTTATTCAAAAAATGCTCGGCTATTTCCAAAATTATACAAATTTTTTCCAAAATTGTATAACACTTCGATTGATTCGATGCTTTAATTTTGTCCTAATTATTATTAACAAAAAATAAATGTCAGCATTTTTAAACATATTTGGATTTCTTTTAACCGGCTTATTGCTTTTAGCAAGTCCGGCTAATCCGTCTTTGGCTGACAACCAACAGAATTGTGTTTCACATTCACAGGTCATGCCTTGTTGTAATGACGGGCAATGCGACATGATGTTGACAAAACATAATTTGCCTGCTTCACCAAAGCAACCACATCAATGTTGCTGTAAGCATACGCTGAGTTTTAAAGCGGAAGCCGTTTTAAATTTGCCGGTTAAAACAAGTATTGCAACCCAAACAAGCCATGGAAATGCTACTTTTCAGAATCCAAAAAATGTTTTATTACACCATAACCTGAGCTTTTGGAATAACTACTACTTCAACGATATATCTAAAAGCAACTTCAAAACAAAACAAAGTTTTTTATGTGTGTTTAGAATTTGATTTTAATTATTTCCAGCTTGTATTTTCTAAATAGTTTATGATACAACTTACATAAATAATTATTAATCAAAAAAACATTTCACCATGAAAAACATTTTTCTATCATTCTTATTATTCCTGAATTTTTTAGCTTTTGCTCAAAATCCTTTAATGATACCGCCGACTTTATCCGGTACAAATATCAACTTAAATTTACAATATGGTACGCACCAATTTTTCCCCGGACAAATCACCCAAACCATGGGTGCTAACGGCGACATTTTAGGTCCGACTTTAATCCTGAATCAAGGCGATTTTGTCAATTTCAGCGTTAATAACCAGCTCAATGACGATACGACCATACATTGGCACGGCATGCATGTATCCGCTATTAACGATGGCGGACCGCATACGGTCATTGCTGCCGGAACTACCTGGACGCCGGCTTTTACCATATTAGACAAAGCCGCAACTTATTGGTATCACCCACACTTACACACCAGAACCGATTTGCACGTTTCAAAAGGTATCGCCGGATTAATTATCGTAAAAGATCAAGAAGAAGCCGCCCTTGATTTGCCCCGTACCTATGGTGTAGATGATATTCCGTTGGTGATTCAAACTAAATCTTTCGACAGCAATAATCAAATAGTCAATCATTCCAACTCTGACACTGTTGTTATGGCAAATGCAACCATTGACCCTTATATTGACTTGCCGGCACAAGTAGTCAGATTTAGAATTCTAAACGGGTCTTCTCAACGTGTCTTTAATTTGGGCTTATCTAACAATGAAAATTTTTATTTGATAACCACAGACGGCGGATTGCTAAATGCACCTTTACAAACAACCAGATTGCAAATGGCACCCGGCGAAAGAGCCGAAATTCTTATTGATTTATCCGGGCGGGTAAACCAAACTTTGTCTCTCAAAAGTTATGCATCCGAACTGCCTAATGGCATTTATGGCGCCACGGCGCCCGGTATGAATGCTTCTATGCCTTTAAACGGTTATAACCCTAATCCGTTAAATGGCAATGATTTTGACATTTTGCAAATCAATGTGGTAGCCCCAACTACTAATCCGGTAACGAGTATTCCAAATACATTGGCTAGTCTAAATCCTATACCGGAAGCTGATGCTAATACGACCAGAACTTTAACATTTTCACCGGCAAGCCCCGGATTTAATCAACTAAACGGCGAATTTCGAATCAATAACACATCTTTTGACATGAATGTTATCAATTACACGATACCACTTGATAATGTTGAAATCTGGGAACTTCGCAATCAGTCGGCAATTGCACACCCGTTTCATATTCACGATGTGCAATTTTATATTTTAGACCGCAACGGCAATCCGCCGCCGGCTACTGAACAAGGTCGTAAAGATGTCGTATTGGTCAAACCCCAAGAAACAGTGCGATTTATCACAAAATTTGAAACTTTTGCCGATGATGCTGTCCCGTATATGTATCATTGTCATATGCTGACACACGAAGATGGTGGTATGATGGGACAATTTGTGGTGCATTCTTCCAATGCCATTAACGATGAAACTGTTTTCAAGGGAAAAGTCTATCCTAATCCTTCATCGGGAAACATTCACATTGAAGCAAAAGAAGCTTTTTCTAAAATACAAATACTAGATCTCACAGGACGACCGGTTTTCGAGAAAAATTTCAATTCAGTAAACCAAATTGAAATTAAGTATGATAAACCGGGTATGTATGTAATGGAAATATATTCCGGAACAACTAAATATCTAAAAAAACTTATTATCCGGTAATTTATAACACCTCACTCCGGTTCACAATACTTTCTATTCATTATAATTTATAATGAGTCAGATAGTTTATTAACTAATTAAAAAAACAATCAAAATGAATTATCATTTAAGCATCAAACTTCCCGTAAATGCGGAAGAAGCAACCTATATCATAGAACAAGAAATCAAAAAAGAAGGTTTTGGCATCGTCAGCCGTTTTGACGTTGACCAAGCTCTACAAGAAAAACTGCAACTTTCATTTAGAAAATACAGAATTTTAGGTGCTTGTAATCCGGCTTTTGCCGTGCAAGCCATAGCTGCCGATGACAAAATCGGAACGATACTACCTTGTAACATCATGATTCAAGAATTGGAAACCGGTAGCGAAATTGCCATTATCAATGCACAGGAAATTATTAAAAATACCAAGAATCCGGAATTGATTCACATCGCTAAAACCATTACCAAAAAAATGCAATCAGTCATTGAGCGCTTAAATATCAAATATTATGTTACTAAAAATAATTTTTAATCAACCAGGTCAAAGACCTGATAGGTTTCTAAAAACCTGTTAGGTCTGAATACTGAAAAAACAATTATAAAAGACCTAGCAGGTTAGTTAAACCTACTAGGTCTCAAAAAAAGAAAACCATGCTATCAAAAATCATAAAATTTTTCCTTGAAAACAGATTAGTCACCATTCTAATATTACTATTGCTGATCGTTTGGGGCATCGCCACGGCGCCTTTCGGGTGGCAAACCGGATGGATACCGTCCGATCCCGCGCCGGTGGACGCCATTCCCGATTTGGGCGAAAACCAACAAATCGTCTATACCGAATGGGGCGGGCGTTCGCCCCGCGATATCGACGACCA
>WFZY01000347.1 GCA_015489265.1 Flavobacteriaceae bacterium
AAACTTATTTTTGTTGAAATTCCGGTGCTATGATAAATTTGGTTTTGATAGGCAATTTTTGTGCAGCCAATCGAAGTGCTTCTTTAGCAACCTCCAAAGGTACACCATCAATTTCAAACAAAACTTTACCCGGACGCACTACGGCAGCCCAATACTCAACATTACCTTTTCCTTTACCCATCCTTACTTCCAAAGGTTTTTTGGTAATTGGTTTATCCGGAAAAATTTTAATCCATAATTGCCCTTCACGTTTCATATAACGCGTAGCGGCAACACGAGCAGCTTCAATTTGTCTGGAGGTAATCCAAGACGATTCCAAAGCTTTGATACCATAGATACCGTAAGCCAATTGGTGACCTCTTTGCGAATTGCCTTTCATTCTGCCTTTTTGCTGCTTACGATGTTTATATCTTTTGGGTTGTAACATTTTTTACAATTTTAATACAAATTATTTTCTTCTTCTATTACCTCTATTAGACTTTCTGCCTTCTTTTTTGGACAAGCCAATCATGGGTGAAAGTTCTCTTTTACCGTAAACTTCTCCTTTCATAATCCATACTTTGACACCAAGGCGTCCGTAAGTTGTATGGGCTTCTTCAAGCGCATAATCAATATCCGCTCTAAATGTTGAAAGTGGAATTCTACCATCTTTATAAGTCTCAGAACGTGCCATTTCCGCACCATTTAATCTTCCTGATATTTGAACTTTAATACCTTCGGCGTTCATTCTCATGGTAGATGCAATGGCTTGCTTAATAGCTCTTCTGTACGAAATACGATTTTCAATTTGACGGGCAATATTTTGCGCCACCAAACTGGCATCTAATTCGGGTCGTTTAATTTCAAAAACATTGACTTGAACTTTTTTACCGGTCAATTTTGAAAGCTCACTTTTCAATTTATCGACCTCTGAACCTTGCTTTCCGATAATAATACCGGGACGTGAGGTTGTAATGGTAACCGTAATGAGTTTTAAAGTTCTTTCAATGATTACTTTTGAAATATTGGCTTTTGGTAACCGTGCTTTAATATATTGTCTTATTTTGTGATCTTCTGCAATTTTATCACCATAGTTTTTGCCACCATACCAATTAGAATCCCATCCTTTGATGATTCCTAATCTGTTTCCTATTGGATTTGTTTTTTGTCCCATACTTCTTAACTATTTTTTTCGCCTAAAACTATGTTTATTTTACTAAATCTTTTTCTGATACGGTGTGCACGTCCTTGCGGTGCAGGTTGGATACGTTTAAGCATACCTTTTTGGTCAACCGTAATAGTTTTGATGTATAAACCTGCATCTTCAATATCTCTATCGGGATTTTTAACTTCCCAATTGGCTATGGCACTTAATAAAAGTTTTTCAATAACAGAAGCACTTTTATTAGGGGTAAACTTCAATACACCAAGAGCTCTGGGAACATCCATTCCTCTGACCAAGTCAACCACTAATTTGGTTTTTTTGGCAGAAACTCCATGGTTATTTAAACTTGCAAAAGCAACTTTCTTTTTATTTTCTTTGATGGCTTCCGCCATTAAGCGTTTTCTTTTTCCCATAATCCCTATTTTTTGCCTTTATTTTTTTTATCTCCGGCATGACCTCTAAAACTTCTGGTAGGTGAAAATTCACCTAACTTGTGTCCTACCATATTTTCAGTAATATATACCGGAATAAATTGACGTCCGTTATGAACGGCGATAGTTTCACCCACAAAGTCAGGTGTAATCATTGATGCTCTTGACCAAGTTTTGACCACCGTTTTCTTGCCGGATTCTTTATTGGCAAGAATTTTCTTCTCTAATTTATAATGAACATAAGGTCCTTTTTTTAACGATCTAGCCATATCTTATTTCTTTCTACGTTCAATAATGTACTTGTTACTATATTTCTTTTTAGATCTGGTTCTGTAACCTTTAGCAGGTATTCCGTTTTTAGATCTGGGATGTCCACCTGAGGCACGACCTTCACCACCACCCATAGGGTGATCAACAGGGTTCATGACAACCGGTCTGGTTCTTGGTCTGCGACCTTTCCAACGGCTACGGCCGGCTTTACCGGATACTTCCAATTGGTGATCAGAGTTTGAAACAACACCGACAGTTGCAAATGATGCAGCCAATACCAAACGGGTTTCACCTGAAGGTAATTTAATGGTTGCATATTTACCATCTCTTGCCATTAACTGCGCAAAAGTACCGGCACTACGAGCTATTTGTCCGCCTTGCCCGGGCTTTAATTCAATATTATGAATAATGGTTCCTAAAGGAATTAGTTTTAATGGTAAAGCATTTCCTGTATCAGGAGAAGCTTTTTCGCCGGACATAATTGTTTGTCCTACTTGCAAACCGTTTGGTGCAAGAATATAACGTTTTTCACCGTCTGCATATACAACTAATGCAATAAAAGCCGATCTGTTAGGATCGTATTCTATGGTTTTAACAGTAGCAGGAATATTGGTTTTATTACGTTTAAAATCAATAATTCTATACTTTTGTTTATGTCCGCCACCTCTATGGGGTGCCGTAATTCTTCCTTTTTTATTTCTACCTCCGGACTTTTTCTTAGGAGCCAACAGGCTCTTTTCGGGCTTATCAGTCGTAATTTCCGCAAATTGGTTAACGACTCTAAAACGCTGTCCCGGGGTTATTGGTTTTAATTTTCTTACTGCCATTTTCTTAGATATTGTTATAGAAATCTATACTTTGACCTTCTCCTATTTGAACAATTGCTTTTTTATAAGCATTGGTTTTTCCGGACACGACACCACTTTTGGTATAGCGTGTTTTTCTTTCGGGAGGATAATTCATGGTTCTTACTGCCAAAACATCCACACCGAATAAATCTTCTATCGCTTTTTTAATCTCTATTTTATTAGCTCTTTTATCCACGACAAATCCGTAGCGATTAAATTGCTCGGTTTCGCCCATCATTTTTTCCGTTAAAATCGGTTTTTTTATAATACTCATAACACGCCTTTTTTAAAATTTTGCTTCAATTTCAGGAATTGCCTCCTCGGTTAAAACCAATTTTCC
>WFZY01000348.1 GCA_015489265.1 Flavobacteriaceae bacterium
ATGTATTTATCGCACCCAATGTGGCTCAAAAAGGACAATACTACATCGGGGCGACTTATAATTGGGAAGATAAAACCAATACACCAACCAGAGCTGCCCGTGAGCATTTGGAAAGCAAATTACAAAAATTTTTAACCAAGCCCTACAAAGTAGTACAACAAAAAGCCGGCATTCGCCCGACGGTTATCGACCGGCGTCCGCTTGTAGGGAAACATCCGGAATATCATAATGTTGCCGTGCTAAACGGTATGGGGACTCGTGGCGTAATTTTGGCACCGGCTACGGCAAAACAATTGTTTCAATATCTGGAATTTGACATACCCATGATGCCGGAAATTGATATTAAACGGTTTGATGACTGATGATTTATTAGTGCTTCACCGTTAGTTTTGTTTAAGAAAAATAACTTGATAGCTTCATACGATGTTACTGCAAACAATTGGATGAATTGATAATTTTATGTTTGATGTAGTTTACTTTGGTTATAGATGTTTATTCTTTATTACAAAATATCTATCAACACCCAAATTGAGAAATGAGAAAATGATGATTATTACTTCCTTTCAAACTGACTATAAAAATAATGCTTTTCCGTATTTTTTTGCGGAATAATACCAAAGTTTTTTTCAAAATAATTTATTTGATTGTGATGAACTGCCGGCAAAGGGGCATCACCGGTTTGCCAAAACAAATTCTTGCCATCGGGATAATGATACTTAAAATCGGCTTTTTCTTTAGTATAAAAACGTGCCTGCAAATTAGAAACCGGTTGCGGCAACCACAAATTTTTAATTTGCCAATGCTGATGAATCCCCCAATAGATACCTACTGACAAAAACAATCCCCACCCCAACATATTGAAATATTTATAAAATTTCGGTTGACTTAAAAGCGACATGATAAAAAGTGTCAAAAAAATCAAAATGGCTAGAAAAAACCGAAAATTCGGACTGATAAACAAGAGTGTTATAAAATAAGCTAATCCTAATAAATACAGTAGCCCATAAGCATTAGAAAGTTTTTCTTTTTGTTTTTTTAAAATTAAAACTACAGGAAATAAAACCAATAAAAACACCATCAACGGATTGCTAATTTGGTGTATGCCGGGTTGTCGTAACCACTGCCAAAATCCGGAAATTAAATGGCTGTTTGCAGCTATTGCCCTACTCTCTTGTTTGCCGAGTTGCGCCATATATTGCAGTAATTCCGGCGGGTATTGCCAAGCGGGCTTTAACCCTTTTCCCAAAAAATCAAACGGGTAAAACAAATAACCGGTTATGCGGTAATTTTTGCTCATCCACAAAGCCATCAGAACCAATCCGAATATGGTAATTCTTAACGAAATATTATAAAGTTGCTTACGATGTCGCCACCACAAAATCAAAACTAAAATCACATTAATGAAAGCGGTAGGTTTGATTAGAAAACTAAATCCGGATAACAACAAGATTTCAATAAACTGATGCCGGTTTAGTTGGTGGTAATTTTGAATAAACAAATCAAAAACCATCAATGACAATAAAATCACCGGTAAATCCGGGGACGGACTGTCGATAAAGAAAATAAAAAAAACCGAAACAACAGGCAACAAACCCAACCAATATTTTGTTCCAGCCCAATATTTTTGGAAGTGATGCAACCAATAAAACACAAAGATTAAGAAAAATAAGCCGTTTAAATCATTAAAAGTAAAAAGTTTTTGATGTAAATTGAAACCAGCTTGCAAAATATGCCAACCCGAAAATTGTCCTAAAAACGGATGAATATTCATCAAACCCTTGACCAATCCTTGTTCGTTAGCCCATTTAACCGTTTGGATATAATAAGATTCGTTGTCGGGAAGCGATGAAGCGACACTGCTCAACATCAAGACAAGCACACTCGTCACATAAAATATCATTTTATAACGGCGCGGTAAGCTCTTAAAAGCTTGCCAAAGTCTTTTGAGATATTTTGGTCGCAAGATTAGGTAAATAATTGACAAAATAAAACTTATAATTTGCCAGTACAAGCCAAATCCGTTAAAATATAAAGTTAGCCATATCAACAACATATAGCCGAACAGTCCGTTAAAGAGCAGGTATTCAGACAAATTTTGACTATTCTTAAAAAGTATTGCATGCACCAAACTACCCAAAGCCAAAGCAATGGTTAAATTTATCAGCCAAACTAAAAATATTGTAAGCATCTGATATTGATATGGTTAATTGCCTTTTTGAGAATTTTTTAAACTGGACGTCATTTCGTTCCGCTTGCTACATATTACTGCAATTATTACTGCTTAAAAATCACTTTATTTTTATCGACTGAAATTGTAGCTTTTTTGCCGAAAATAATGACACGGTTATCGACAATATGACCTGCCGGAAAGTCGAAAATCACCGGATATCCCTTATTCTTAACGTGTTTTAAAATGATTTGTTTAATGTTTTCACCGATAAAATCATCATCTTTCTTTACACCGGTTCCACCAATGATTAACCCCTTTAACCGGTCAAAATAACCGGCATTTTTTAACGCATACAACATCCGGTCGTAACTGTAAGTATATTCACCGACATCTTCCAGAAACAGAATTTTACCCGAAGGATCAATCTGATATTTGGAACCCAACAAACTGACCAAAAGTGAAATATTTCCCCCGACAACGACACCACGGGCTTTTCCGGGTATATTCAAACTATCCGAAGGCATCTCATAACGCAAAGCATGACCGGTAAAGAAATCTTTTAAACTTTGAATTGCGGCTTTTCTTTCGGGTCTGGGATGTGTTAAACTGATAGGCATAATAGCATGTACCGATTGAAAACCCTTTTGATGTAACAAACTATGTAAAACCGTAATATCTGAAAATCCAATCAACCATTTGGGATGTTTTTTAAATTTTGAAAAATCTAACCGGTCAATAATACGCACACTGCCATAACCCCCGCGGGCACACCAAATTGCCTTGATAGAAGGATCATCTAATGCTTGTTGCAAATCGGCAAATCTAATACTGTCGGTACCGGCAAAAACATAGTTTTGATTGTAAAGATGCGGCGCATATTTCGGCACATAACCCCAGAGATGTAGAAGTGAATCCGCCCGTTTCATATAGCCCTTCTCTTGAAGCACATTACCGGCAGGCGCAACATATAATATGGTATCACCGGGTTTTAGACCAGCAGGTGCAACCCAATGGTGTGCCGGTTCAAAATCACTTTTAGGTAAACTTTTACAAGCGAGCATCAAAACCGGAAATATGAGAATTAAATACAAAGATTTCATACCTTAAAAATACTTCTTTATCAATAATTTAAAAAATATAAGACCGAAATAACAAAAGCATACAAAATGGATGCCGCCACTACGCCTTTGAGCTGTTCATTTTCACTTCTGTTATTAAAGACAAACAAAGGTAACAAATTGAACAATACGGCAATGGCAATAACTTGGGTCAATAAATTATCTGAAACCAATTGATGATAAGCGACATCCGCTTCTGATTTCAAAGCTATTTTGGCATAAAACCAAAATCCGGCAACCGGTGTTAACAGTCCTATTAAAAATCCTTTTAAAAAATTAGTATTCATGATGTTTGGTTATTTGGTTAATTGGTTATTTGATGACGGGCACTTCGGTACACAACGCCTTGGTCGTGGCACTCAGTGACCTAGTTCGGTGACTTCGGTACACTGTTCCCCCGATGGCTATCGGGTGAACAGCACTCAGTCACCTTTGATTCTGCTACACAGGTCATTGAGTATCCGATAATCGGTAATATATCGAAATGACCGGTGTCTGTTGTCGCACTTTGTTACATTCCATATTTATCTAACTAATCACTAACACCGGGACCTTAACTTTATGACGGACAGAATCAATCGTGGTGCCAAACAATAAATCTTTAAGCAATTTATGTCCGTGTGAGCCCAAAACCAAAAGATCCGCATCGAATTTCTGGACAATTTCGGGAATGGAAATTTTCGGATTGCCATAGCCGATTTGTATCGAAACGTTGTAACCGGCTTCTTTGATTTTTTCGGCATAGCGTTCCAACACATTTTGATCACTCAAAGATTCGAAATCTGCTGTGTTTTGTCCGTGATAAATAGCCGGCGCACTTTCCACAATATGAATCAGCAGATATTGACTATCCGGTTTACCCAACGCCAAGGCATGTTGTAAAACTTTATGGTCAATTTTTGAAAAATCCAAGCCAATGGCAATGCGTTTATATTCCGGTGTATCAAACTTATTTTCAATATCTTCTCTGGCATGCAATTTTAGAGCTTTAACCGGTGGTTTTTTCAACCAAGGCATAAACGTTATATAAAACAAAAGTACAGTTATTCCGGTTAAAAACACAAAAATCAACAAAATGGCAAGCCCATTGATCTGACCGTTTTTTAGCCAACCGGTTACTTCATTGATGACCAACCAAGCATTCAAAATTATAATAATCCCCGCAATTAACCAAGCCGCCAATTTGGTTTTAAATGAAATAACAAAGCGCCCCATCAACTCACGATTACTGACAAAATGAATCAAAGGAATAACCGCAAAACCCAATTGCAGACTCAAAACCACTTGACTTAACACCAATAATTTGCCGGTGTAAGCCGAACCGAACCAAAAAATAACTGCCAATGCCGGCAAAATGGCTAACAAACGGGTAATCATGCGACGCATCCAAGCTTGAATCCGTAGATTGACAAAACCTTCCATGATGATTTGTCCTGCCAAGGTTCCGGTAATCGTAGAACTTTGTCCGGCAGCAATTAAAGCAATGGCAAATAAGATTGGCGCCCAGTGCGACCCTAACAACGGCTCAAGCAGTTTGTAAGCATCTTGGATGTCCGCCACTTCAAACATGCCGGCTTTGTAAAAAGTGGCTGCTGCTAAAATTAAGATGGCAGCATTGACAAAAAACGCCAAATTCAAAGCAATGACACTATCGATTAAATTAAACTTTAAAGCATCCTTTATACTTTTGACCGAATGTCCGAATTTCCGGGTTTGCACCAATGATGAGTGCAAATACAGATTATGCGGCATCACGGTCGCACCTAAAATTCCCAGAGCAATATACAATGCTTCACTATTCGGAATAGCCGGCATAAATCCTTTTAAGACCGCATTAATTTCCGGTTTGGCAAGAAACATTTCAATCAAAAAGGACAATCCGATGACAAACACCAAAGCTAAAATAAAAGCTTCCATTTTGCGCATGCCCTTATTGATGAGATATAATAATATAAAGGTATCTAAAAAAGTCAGAATAATACCCCATTCCAATGGCAAGCCAAACAAAAGATTTAAGCCGATAGCCATCCCGACAACTTCTGCCAAATCTGTGGCTATAATGGCAATTTCTGCCAACAAATACAAGCTGATATTAACCGGCTTGGGGTAAACTTCACGACAAGCTTGTGCCAAATCGCGCCCGTAAACAATGCCCAATCGTGTACTCAAACTCTGCAATAAAACCGCCATTAAATTAGACATTAACAGGACCCATAGCAACGTATAACCAAATTGACTACCGCCTGCTAAATCAGTCGCCCAATTGCCGGGGTCCATATAACCGACACTAATCAGATAAGCCGGTCCCATAAAAGCCAAGAGCTTTTTAAAAAAACCTTTTTTATGCAAAGTATCGACACTTTCGTGTACTTCTTCTAAGGATTTATGTGATTCTCTTTTCATTTCGGTTTATGTCAAACATAAAGTTTCGATTAGTATATATTAATTTTTATTTTGAGACCTGCTAGGTTTCCAAAACCTAGTAGGTCTTTATGTATTCAGTTACCTAGCAGGTTTTAAAAACCTTCTAGAGATACCTGTAACACAATAAACAAATTTACATAAAATTTCAGCCAAATTTCAAACATTTAATAATCTATAAAATTAAATTATGATACATATAAAATATTCCTATGTAATTTGGTTTAAAAGCATGCAAACTTTGCTAACTTTGTAACATCATTAATTTTAAAAAAAGTAAAAAAATGGCAAACATAACATTAAAAGGCAATCCCATTCATACGATTGGAAACTTGCCGGCAGTAGGCAGTCAAGCGCCTGATTTCAAATTAACCGCAACCGATTTAAGTGATAAAACTTTAGCCGATTTTAAAGGCAGCAAATTGGTGCTCAATATTTTCCCGAGTTTAGATACACCGACCTGTGCGGCATCGGTCAGACGGTTTAACCAATTGGCAACCGATATGCCAAATACCAAGGTTTTGGCTATTTC
>WFZY01000349.1 GCA_015489265.1 Flavobacteriaceae bacterium
ACCTAGTAGGTCTGACAAGTAACATAAATAGTTAATAAATTAAAAATGAGATAGTTAAAAAAATCCAATAAGATTAATCAAAACAAAACTTTTGTCCTAAAAATTTTACCCGAAACACTTTGCACGTGGCAAATCAAAACATGTTTTTGCCAAGTCGGCAACCGGACTTTCCACGTTTTTTGATGTAAAGCTTTTTGGGTATAAATGACTTTGCCATCCACATCAAAAATTTTAATATGCTTGATAGTTTCAGGCGAAATAATCACCAATTTATCGTGTTGCTTATAAATTTTGGCAGCTAAGGTTTTTTCATGATTTAGTCCAAGTATTTGGTCGGTAATAACCAATTCAAACCTGTCGTTGATTTCGCCTTGAATGGTATTAAAAGTGTAATTGTTTATTTTTAAATCGTGAAAAATATTAGATAATTTATCATGCAAATAAATGTTTTTTTGAGACAAAACACCATCTAAACGGTTCAGTTTCAATACCAAACTTTGTGTTTGATTATTTTGAACGGTAAAACCAACCGGAATGGTTACGGTATTGGTCAGATGTATATCAGGAAAATATTGAATAGCCAATTTGATATTTTGTTGCAAAGAATAAAAATTTAACCCATTTCCGTCATCTATGGCTTTGGCATCATACAAACGATCTATTTGGTCGGAAGCATCCGGTACAAAACCGATAAGTATTTGTTGAAATAAATTGTTATTATCGGTTAAATCCAACCAAAGCCGGTCAAAATTTTGCGGACGCGATGCAAAATTATCATTGTGTCCGGCAACGCGTTGTCCGTTTTTAAAACTAATTTGTCCACTTGCATTTGCTTCTACAAAAAATCCTTGTGCCGAAGGAATATAACGCGTAGCTGTATAAGCATTCTGACAAGCCGACACACCGCCCCCCAAAGAATACACCGAATAACCGGCAGTTTGATTGCTGTTGCCGTTGAGTCCGGCACAATTGGTCCACGCATAATAACTGCCTTGAATATTGGGATTATCTGCAACAAATTGATTAAAATCAATAGCCGACGGATAAGGATTACCGAGCAGATTCCAATCGTCGTCACCGGATGCACCTTGTCCGTTAACCGTTACCGGAATATCAATTTGCCCGTTGTTAAACCGGTGTCCGGATTTATCAAACAACACATTGAGCGGACCGCCGTTAAAGCCGTTTGGCGCCGAAATTGCATATCCGATACCGGATTGCACAGCATTGGACGCTTGTTGAAACACCCAATTTTGTCCGGCTGCATTAAAACTATAATACCGCCAAGCATTGGGTAAAATATCGGCATAAATTATACCGGCACCGGCAAGCGGACTTGTCCAATAAACAATTTGATAATAGGCGGAAAGATTATTGATATCTTTTGCCATTTTAAAAATGCCGCTACCTGAGATTTGTGCTTTGTCCGAAACCTGCACCAAAGATGCACTGTTTGTTACGAAAATTTCGCCGTCATTAATAATATTTCTATCCACCACTACCGGATTGTTTTCAGTTACGGTTAAATGACTGCCTGGTGCCACTTCCAAACTGCAAGCGTTAATGGCGCCGGCTTGTGTATTGTAATCGGCATTAAAGACAATATATTGTGAACTTGAAGGCATACCGCTACTCCACGAACTGCCGTTCCAAACATTTTGCGGGGCATGCGTGCATTTCGGAAAAACTTCGATATTAAAAGTTTGTAAAGTATTGTCTAAACCATCATCTACTTTAACCGTCACGCTATATGTGCCGATATCGTTATAATCCGGTGTGCCGGATAAGGTATGCGTCTGAGCATCGTAAGACAACCAAGACGGCATATTGACAACTGAATAATTTAAGACATTCCATTCATTGACATCAGAAGCCGTTAAGGTATATGAATAGGGACTTTCTTCATCAATTTCGGTTACCGGTGTGGAAGTAAATTGCGGGGCATAGTTGATAATTTCATGTTTAAACCACTGCACCGATTCCGTTGTAATGGTTACATGACTTTGATTGGTATTGGGATAATATAATTTATCAAAAGGTGTTTGTAAATTGTTGATATTGGCATTGATGTTATAATAAGGATCGGTAGTGTTTTGAATACAAAGCGAACTAATAGTCGGAATAAAAGAATGTGCCGGATAATAGGCAATGATATCACCATAACCACCGGTATCGGTATCTGCCAGTTCTTGGAAGGTATCGCGAGTGCCACCGGGCGATGAATCCAAAGGGTCGGTATTATTGACATAAACATTTTCTTCTTCGTAACTCCACCAACCAAACTCATCGTAGACACCAAAAAATATTTTTTTGTCAGTATGATTGGGTAGCGCCCAAACATCGCCATCTAAATCCACCAAGATACTACGATAACGGTATTCAATGGTTTGTGTGCCGGGGGCATAAGCTTGTCCGTTACCATAACCGCTACCGTTGGATACCGCCACCTTGCGGGTTTGTTGTGGAAAACCCATATTGTTGATTTCGTTATAAAAACTATTAAACAGCGCATTGGGATAACCCAAGTGAGCCGATTTATTGGTTGCCGAATAATGATACCGCAACATTTGTTTAGCAGCAGGACCTTGTAAAGTTTGAAGCGCTTCGGTAGCGCCGGCTACACCGGCTTCAACGCTATAAAACCGCAACCAATGCTGTAAACCGAGTGGCACATTAGCCCCTTTCATCGGTGAATCGAAAGCAATCCAGTTTCTTACATTGTGCGGGATGTTATTTTGTTCCATATAGTCCAAAGCGTAGCGGCTGACAAGTCCACTCATACTGGGACCAACTACTACGATTTGATTGGCGGGTTTCATGGTACCGGCGGCTTGCATCCGGCTGTTGATATCTTGAATAACTTTGACTAACAAATACGCGTTACGTTGGATATAATCGTCGCCGGCACTAAAATTAATCAAAACCAAATCATAACCTTGACTGCGCAAATCGTTAATCATGTTTTGCTGATTGACAATATCATAGATTTCAGGTAATCCGCGCGTATCACCGGGGTCAAAACCATCGGAAACAATGACCGGACGCGTAAAATCGGTATTGCCCGCCCCGAAAAACACCCCGACTTCACCTTGTGCCGTTGCCCCGTTGTAAGGAATATTGGCTTGATAGTTAGACCAAATTTCATCGGGCGTCGGCATTGCCATGGCTTTTACGGCAAAATCAAATCCGCCCCGATAAACTTTGCCCGACTGCATAACGGCGGTTACTTTGATATATTTTAAACCGCCGGACGAATAAGTTATCTGAACTTGTTGCCCCGGATAAACCATACGATTAGACCGGCGACCGTCATCAAAATCAATCCGGTAATATTTAACCGCGTCTTGCAAATTGGAAAAATAATATTGATTTGAAAAATCAAATGTAACTTTCAAGCCGGTAACCTTTCGGGTATCAACCGGTGCTATCGCAAACAAATGGACTGTTTCAATATCTTTAAGATTATTGATAACCAAAGCGCCTTGCTCAGCTCGAACGCGATGCTTTTGCCAAGCACTTTTCTTGATACGATTGTAATCAAAGTTTATAACACCTATTGGAAATATAAAGGTTTTTATTTCGGGCTTAACTTGTTTTTTTAAATTGAGAAAATATGGCAAATGTCGTTCAAAATCAGCTTGATAAATTCCATGATACAATGAACGCCATTGCAAAGCCGATTTGATGGTTTGAAAACTTTGACCGGTAAACTTGTCAAAATTTTTAGGGGGCAATTTGATGCGTTCGTATAAAACACCGGTTTTAATTAGCCGTTTATCCGGTTGATTGATATTAATTTTTATTTGAGAAAACGCAGCATTGAAACCTACAAACAATAACCACAAAAAAAGATAGTTCTTCATCATATTTTAAAGAGTTGTTAAAACAAAGATAGTATTTTTTTGAAACTTTTAAAGTTTGTGGATGTTATATATTAAATCCAAAATAGAAAATAATCAATAAATATTTTGAAATTTGTAACTTTTAAGTTACCTTTGCGTAATGGAAAAAGTA
>WFZY01000350.1 GCA_015489265.1 Flavobacteriaceae bacterium
GATTTTTACTTTCTTCGAATGCCAAATTAAGTTCTTCTTGCTCTTTTTTAGTTAAACTTTTCCATAAGTTACCTTCCTTATCCGAAATTCTTCGTTTAATCAAGATATAGAATTCTGATAACAAATTTTCATTGTCTATACTATCAATCAATGTATGAAAATCTTTTTTAAGGTCTAATGAATTCATGGCATTCTTTTTGACAAATTTAATAAATATTTATAATAGATTTGAAATACTGATTCCTTTAATACACCACTCCACTCATATACCCGACCACCCGGGCAGTATCACCGGTCACATCGCCACTGGTCCGGTAATCTAAAACTTTGGTTTCCAAATATAAATCGGTAGCGGTTTTGATGATGGCATTTAATCCGATTTTGCCACAAGCTTCACATTTATCTAAACCGAGTTCCAAATTTTTATATTCGAATGCAACCAAACAATTGTTATCTATTTCATTGGCAGTTAATTGGTTATGAAAATGACTTAAATCCGTTGAAATAACAATGGCATTGTCTTTATCACGTAAAATATATTCAAAAATATCCGCCAATTCGAGATAATCGGTATTGCCGTAAATCAATTCAACGATTTTGACATCGGGATTGTAGTATTTGATAAACAGAAATTGGGTTTCGGTGCTGTGTTCCAAGTAGTGTGCTTCTTCTTCAAAAATAAAATTGAACACTTGACTTAAAGCTTTCAGATAAGCCGTATCGCCTTGCAACAATCCGAAAGGCGTTTCATAAGCATCGAAATATCCGGCACTAATGCCGCGCACATATACGTGATGCGACGGACCTGCAACAATGATGCGTTTCGGCTTACGACTTCCTAAAATCCTATGGGCATAATTAGCCGTAAAGCCACTGTAAACATAACCTGCATGCGGGGCAACTATGGCTTTGGGTTTGATATTGAAAACAGATTTATCTTTGACATTTTCATCCAAAAGTTCATTCCAATGAATGATCATTTTTTTAATCATTTCCGGATCATCCGGATAAAATTTACCGTTATTTCCTGCGGGTCTGATTAGTTCCATATTCCGGGAATTTTAGTTTGACAATAAGGACATTTGCCGTCCGTGATTTTATTGGATAAGATTTGATAACCCACACGTTCTATCAAAGCTTGATGACAATGCGGGCAATAAGTTATGTTTTTACGCAGTCCGACATTGCCGACATACACAAATTTTAAACCAGCTTTAACGGCAATATCGTAAGCTTGTTCCAAAGTAGTTACCGACGTAGCGGAACGGTCTTGCATTTTATAATCAGGATGAAAAGCACTCAAATGCCAAGGCGTTTCGGTTCCTAAGTTACGTGCTATAAAACCGGCAATTTTTTTGAGATGTTCCGGCGCATCATTGATGCCGGGGATAATCAAAGTTGTTACTTCTACCCACAAGCCCACTTGTTTCATCAATCGCAAAGTTTCGCGAACCGTAAAAGGTGCTTTCAGCTCGCGACGGTAATACGCTTCGTCATAAGCTTTAAAATCGACATTTGCCGCATCGATAATACCGGGCATATCTTTAACCACTTCGATACTCTCAATGCCATTGGTTACAAACACATTTTTAATGCCGTGTGTTTTGGCTTCCAAAGCAATGTCTCGGGCATAAGGATAAAAAATAGTCGGTTCGTTGTAAGTATAAGCAATGGATTTGGCTTTGTATTTCAGTGCCAAATCAACAATTTGTTTTGGGGACACAAAATCTTTTTGCAAAATGGTTTTTTCTTGTGAAATCTGCCAATTTTGACAAAAAGAACATTGCATATTGCAACCGACAGTTCCTAATGACAAAGCCGTTGTGCCGGGTAAAAAGTGGTATAAAGGTTTCTTTTCTATCGGGTCAATGTTTAGAGCGGCAACTTTGCCGTAAACCAAATTGACCAATTGTCCGCTTTCGTTTTTATTGACACCACAGACGCCTGTTTGCCCTTCTTTAAGTTCACAATAATGACGGCACAACAAACATTTGATTTTACCGCCGGATAATTTTCGGTAAAATTTTTCTGAAACGATTTGTGGCGTTAAAGTTTTCATTTTTGAAAGGCATTTGTAGTTTTCAACCTATTAAAATCCTACAAAAAGTATTCCTTATCAAATATAACGAAAAAATGTCAGTTTTGCGACAAAAATTGAGAATTATCGTCTCTTACTATTGTGTCTTTGTCTGCCTTTAGATTTGGAATTACGTTTTTCTCTTTTTTGAGATCTGTCTTGATTGTCAGTAGTATTGGCAATTTCGGCAGATAAATGCCGTCCTTCAAAAGTCTGCTGCTTGATCTCATTGATTAATCTGCCGGCGGCTTTGCTGTCAATTTCAAAAAACGAAAAGCTTTTTAGAATTTCTATTTGACCTATTTCCACATTGTTAGAATCCAAAGTATTGTTGATGATACCAATGAGACGCAAAGGCGTTAAATTTTCTTTCTTGCCGACATTGAGAAACAAACGGGTTAAGTTCCCTTGACGACGACGGTCTCTGTTGGATTTTTTATCGCTTTTTTGAGCAATATCATTAAGATCAGGGGCATTTTTATAATATTCTAAAAAGCGATTAAACTCGGTTGCCACAAAATGCTTGATGACTTCTTCCTTGCTCAGATGTTCAAATTTGTGGTAAATTTCTTCCAAAAACGGCTCTATTTGAGCATCATTGATTTGGGTTTTAACCACTTTGTCGGTTAATGCCAAAAGCTGATTGGAACAAATTTCTGCACCGGTGGGAACAGCTTGCCGGGAAAATTTAATCTTTGAAATCCGTTCAATGTCTTTTAATTTTCCTTTTTCCCTGGTATGAATAATGGCAATTGATGTGCCTTGCTTACCGGCTCTACCGGTTCTGCCGCTTCGATGGGTATAGTATTCGGTTTGGTCAGGCAAATTATAGTTGATAACGTGGGTCAAATCCGTCACATCCAATCCGCGAGCGGCAACATCCGTTGCCACTAACAATTGCAAATGACGGTTTCTAAAACGTTTCATCACGTCATCGCGTTGCGATTGCGACATATCGCCGTGCAGGGCATCGGCATTGTAACCGTCATTGATGAGCTTGGCAGCCACTTCTTTGGTTTCGCGACGTGTGCGGCAAAAAACAATCCCGTAAATATCCGGATGCTTGTCAGCCAAACGCTTTAAAACTTCATAGCGGTATTTTGCCGGCACCATATAGTAAATATGTTCAACCGTATCGGCACCTTTGTTTTCGGCGGCGACTGAAATTTTATCCGGTTTATGCATATAATTTTTGGCAATACGTTCCACTTCTTTTGACATCGTTGCCGAAAAAAGCAGTGTCTGTTTATCGTCCGGTGTTTGTGCCAATATGGCATCTAATTCATCTTTAAAACCCATCGTCAGCATTTCATCGGCTTCATCGAGAATTAAAGTATTGATGTTTTGCACTTTTAGGTAACCGCG
This sequence comes from Flavobacteriaceae bacterium, assembly GCA_015489265.1. Classification (GTDB taxonomy): domain Bacteria; phylum Bacteroidota; class Bacteroidia; order Flavobacteriales; family Flavobacteriaceae; genus WGBX01. Next base: position 3,443 of record WFZY01000350.1, read on the forward strand.
TTGCAACAAATCTTTGGCACGTCCGGGTGTGGCAACAACCACTTGGGCACCTTTGCGTAGCGCTTTCATTTGGTTTTCAATACCGGCGCCACCATAAACCGGCACAATATGGATAGCTTTGATGTATTTGGCAAAATTTTGCATATCGGATGTGATTTGCAACGCCAGTTCACGGGTTGGGGCTAAAATCAAAATTTGTGTGGTTTTGTCCTGCGGATTAACCTTTTGTAAACTGGGCAAGCCGAATGCCGCCGTTTTACCGGTACCGGTTTGCGCCAGCGCCATTAAGTCGTCTTCGGTTTGTAATAAATGTGAAATGGTTTTTGCCTGAATAGGCGTCGGTTTTTCGTAACCTAAATCTTCGATGGCAAGCAAAATATTATCTTGCAAGCCGGTTTCATGAAATGTTTGCATCTTGTCATTGGTTTTATAGCGGTCCTTTTGTTTTGACCACATTGATTATATATCGAAATTTGAAAGTTTATTCCGATATACACCCAATTTATACTAAATCACTATTTTGCATAAAAGTAAAGTTTAGTATTAAGACACGAGCGGAATAGTATTTCCAAAATACACGAGCGGTAAAGGTAAGTTTCTATGACACTGAAACCTAATTAAATAAGATATTTAACGTTTTATTGGCAAAAACCTTGTTGATTGGAAATGGTATTTTTATTTTCGGTTGGCTTGAAAAATGATAAAAATTCATGGTTAGTCATAGTGAAATCTGCATTTTGCAATAAGTATTTCATCATCTTTTACGGCATAAATAAGCCGGTGTTCTTTGTCAATTCTACGAGACCAAAATCCTTTGTATTTATACTTTAAAGGTTCCGGCTTGCCTTTACCGGTAAATGGTGTCCGGACAATGTCTTTTAATAATTCATTGATTCTTTTGACATACTTTTTATTGGTTTTTTGCCAATATAAATAATCTTCCCAAGATTCATCAACAAAAATATATTTCATGGCTCAATCAAATCTTTTTGAAAAGACTTGCCTTTTTTTAATTTCTCAATCGCTGCATCCAGTCTGGCTTCGTTCTTTTTAGATGATAATTCGTGTTGCGTAGCGGTTAATGAATTGTATTCTTCTAATGAAATGACAACCACAGCAGATCCTTTGCTTCGATTGATGATCAGAGTTTCAAAATTTTCAGTAACCGAATCCAGATACTTTTTAATATTTTTTCGAAAATCCGAGATGCTTGCTGTCAACATAATGTAAAGTTTTAGTACAATATATGGTACAAAAATATGTACAATTGATATAATATCAAAATTCTTATAAAAAAAACTTTGACTTTGCGCTTATTATTATAAAAAAAGCACCACAAAAAATGCAGTGCTTTTATCATACTTATAATATTTTGTATTAAAAATTATCCGAGAAATGCGGCATACATCCAAACGAGTTTTTCTTGCTCACGGATATAGTCGCTCATTAAGGCATTGGTGCCTTCATCGCCGAGTTGGTCAGACAAATCGAGCAATTCGCGTTGGGCGGCAATCAAAAATTTGAAAGCTTCCAATATTTCCTTGACATCGGTGATGCCGTCAGCCGTATTTTGACTTTCTTTGATACCGGCGATTTGCAGGTATTTTGAAAAACGGTATTCCGGGGTGTAGCCAAGGGTCAAAATCCGCTCGGCAATATCATCAATTTTGACGAACAAATCGTTATAAAGTTCTTCAAATTTGGTATGTAATTCAAAAAATTTCTCACCCTTGATATTCCAGTGATAACCACGTACGTTTTGATAAAAAACGGAATAATTAGCCAATAATTCATTGAGTTTTCCGGCTAATTCTTTACTTTGCTCTACATCGAGTCCTATTTTGTTTAGTGTTTTCATAATGTTATGTTTTTATGATTTATATTCACAAAACTACGCTCATTTATCTGTTTGTTTTATAAATTTATATGATTATATTTTATAATTGCATAAATATATTTTATAGTATAAATCACTATAATTCAAAAAGTGCATAAAGTATGAAAAAGCGTTGGCAGGGATGAAAATTGCGCTTATTTTTAATAAAATTATTCTTTTTGCGCCTAAAAAATTCTTTTTGCGCCTATTTTTTGCGTATATTGCGCCTAGAAATATTTTATAATGACTAATAGCGCCCATTTTTCATTTATCACGCCGGTTTTCAACGGTCTTGATTTTTCCGAACCTGTTATTGTGTCCGGATATTCGGCTATTATTCATAAATTGCAATTAAAAGTTCCGTATCCGAATATCATTGGAACGGTAAGTTTAAAATCAAAGCGGGTAAATTCTGATACATATTTTATGCTGCCCGGCAGTTACCGGGTTGATGATAACAAATCTGTTTCCGAAATAGAAGCGCTATATAAACATCTTGTGTTTGCTTTAAAATATGAAGGGGTCAATTTGCTGGTGTTAAAAGCGCTTACACAATATTATAATGATGCCGAATTGACACAATTATTAAGTATAGAACGCACCGGACAATATTCACGAAGATTATGGTTTTTAATAGAATGGTTAATGGGGAAAAAGTTAAATGATATCCCTGACTTAATCAAGAAAAGTTATGTATATGCAGTCGATCCTAAGTTACAATATACAGTAGCAGGGACGAAGTCGTCAAGACATTTGGTTATAAACAATTTACCCGGAACAGTCGATTTTTGTCCACTTATTCGAAAAACCGAAAAATTAGAAAAATATATTCAACAAAATTTATCAGAAAAAAACAGGCATTATTTAAGTGGCATTAGAAAAGGGATATTACAACGCGCTTCGGCTTTTTTATTGCTAAAAGATTCAAAAGCTTCATTTTCTATTGAAGGTGAAAGTCCTAAAAGTAAACGAGCGGCACGTTGGGGTGAAGTAATCAAACAGGCGGGGGTAAAAGATTTAAGTCATCAAGAATTTGAACGCTTGCAACAAGTCGTTATTGAGAACAATCGTTTTATCGAGATGGGGTATCGAAAGAAAGGTGGTTTTATAGGTGAACGGGATAAAGAAACTTTTTCGCCAATTCCCGACCATATTTCTGCCAAACCAGAAGATATAAAAAGTTTGATGCAAGGTCTTATAGATGCAAATAAGCTTCTACTTAATGATGAAATAGATGCTGTTATAGCTGCTACATCCATAGCTTTTGGTTTTGTATTTATACATCCGTTTGTTGATGGCAACGGACGTATTCATCGTTATTTGATACATCACGTGTTGGCTAAAAAGAAATTTTCTCAACAGGGAATAATTTTTCCGGTTTCAGCTGCTATACTAAATAAAATAACTGATTATCAAATAGTTTTAGAAAAACATTCCAAACCTTTATTAGATTTTATCGATTGGGAAGAAACACAAGATCACAATATTCGTGTATTGAATGAAACAAAAGATTATTACAGGTATTTTGATGCCACCCAACAAGCGGAATTTTTATATAAATGTGTTGCGGAAACTATATCGGAAATTATACCGTCAGAAGTAGATTATCTAAACAAATATGAAACATTTAAAGCGTATATTGATAATTCATTTGAAATGTCTGATGATACGGTTGCGTTATTAGTCCACTTTTTAGAACAAAATAACGGCAAGCTGTCGGAAAGGGCTAGAAATAAGGAATTTCGTGCGCTTCGAGAATACGAAGTTGTAGAAATAGAAAAACAATATAACCGGATTTTTAATAACTTATGACCAATCAATTTTTTGACCGTTCCAAACTCAAACTGCTTTTTTTACGCGGCATATCTATTGTCGCCAAATTTGTTTTTACCGCTTTGTTTTTCAAGTTTTCGGAAGCCGGTTTCGGGGAATACAGCTTGGTGGCTACAACGATTTTACTATTGGTTTTCTTACTGGGAATGGACTTTTACAGCTATGCCAACCGGGCAGTTTTGGCACCGGACAGCAACCCGCAAAAAATCATTTTCAATCAGTTTAGTTTATATGCCGTTCTTTATGTTTTAATGGCGCCGGTGGTTTATTTGGTGTTTAAATCGGCAGATTTTAATCCGGATTATTTCGGATTGCTTTTTATGGTTTTAATCACCGAACACTTAAATTTTGAATTTTACCGGTTGTTATTCGTGTTTAAAAAACCTTTGGCGGCCAATCTCAATTTGTTTTTACGAAACGGTTTATGGGTTTTAGCGGCAAGCATTTGGTTATGGATGTATCGACAAATCGATGTAAAAACCGTGTTGTGGTTTTGGCTTGCCGGCGATTTATCGGCACTGGTGTTTTCATTGGCAATTAGTTGGTCGAAACGGCATAAAATTTCTTTGCAAAATTTTGTCTTGGACAAACAATGGATTTTTAAAGGTTTAATAGTGAGTTTGCCTTATATTTTGGGGTCTTTGGCTTATAAAACCATCGAGTTTTCCGACCGTTATCTCATCGATTATTTTATGGATAAAAAAGCTGTCGGGGTCTATGCGTTTTTTGCCAATATGGCTAATGTGCTGAATATTGTCATTTTTACCTTAGTGATTTCGGTATTGTATCCGGGCTTGGTAGAAAGTATTATGCATAAAAATCAATCGGAATTTAAAAAAATATTCCGTCAATTTCGCAAGGAAATAATCCTTTACAGTTTGGTAATCGGTGTGGGACTGCTCATTTTGTTGCCGGCGATTTTATATGTTATCGGTAAAACGCAATATATAGACCGGCTTTATATTTTTGTCTTGCTATTGCTGGGTAATATGGTTTTGAATTTCTCATTTTTGTATCATTTCATTATTTATGCTTATCATAAAGATTGGCGTATTTTTAAAGCCACGGGATTGGCGGCGTTGCTCAATATCGTTTTAAATTGGTTTTTGATTCCGGTTTGGGGTATTGCCGGTGCGGCTGTCGCCACATTAGTTAGTTTTGGTTTGGTTGCTTTGTTGAAGTATTTTGATGCCCGTAATTTCTCAATAATACGATAGATTTTCGTAATTCTCTCAACGGAAGTAGGAATGGGTATAAGTCGGGACAACAGCCTGTCCAATTCTTTTCTAGATGGAATTTGGAATAAAATTAATTTCTCATTTCATCAAACAATCACATCAACAATTCTTAGTAAATTTGTAGTTTAACCTAACTAATTTATAATGTTGCGCGACATTTTTAAAGGTATCATCTATTATGCTGCGGGCATTCGGTATTTTTTTAAATTTCGGCTTTACAAATATTTATTATTGCTACTGTTTTTACTGATGATTTTTGCCTTTCCGGTCGTAATTTTTGATTTTTTGATCAATTTTTTAGCCGGACTCATTCCTTATTTCAAAGTTCAGAAATACACCTTACTAACGGTTAATATGCTTGCCGGCATATCAGGTTTTCTCTTGCTTTTGGTTTTATCACCGGTGTTTTCATTGGTGTCCGAAGAAGTCGGCAAACATTTGTCCGGACAAACTTACCGGTTTTCGCCTGTTCAATTGCTTAAGGATATCGTTCGCGGCATCAAAATCAGTTTGCGCAATATGTTTTATCAATATCTGGGGATTGCCGTTATTTCCATCGGTTTGTATTTTTTGCCCGAAATGAAAGCTATTCATTTGTTGGGCAACGTCTTAATCGGTTTGATTACGAGCTACTTCTATGGATTTTCGATACTCGATTATGCTATGGAAAATTACCGGATGTCTTACAAATCATCTATGCAATTTGTACACCAACATACCGGCTTGGTCATCGGCTTAGGACTGGTTTATTACTTAATGATTAGCTTAAATGTTCTGTTGGAAGGGAAGTTAATTTCACCGCATTTTTCTGTTTACTGGTCAGCTTTTTCAGAAGCTTTTGTAGCGTTTACGGGGGTGATTGCCGCCAGTATTTTGATGTTTGAATACAGAAATGAATCCCTTAGAAAATAGACCCAAAAGAAATAACAAGAATATATATAATTTAATTTTTCGTATATTTGTAACGATATAGTAAAAATTTCATTAAAATGAAAACAATTACCATAACCAATGATAAATTAAAATTGCCATCAACTTTCCGCACTGAACAAGATCTGTTTTTGCATCTTGTCGAATATTTTACCGATAAAACAATTTTATTTAAAAGCTCTGTTTCGGATTTAAACAAAGAAGAGCAACAAGCTTGGGAACAACACAAAAAGGACAATTACAAAGATTTTACAGACTTCAAAGGATGAAGATTCTTGAAAATAAAAAGGTAATTCTGGCTATCAAAAAATACGGAATTACAAAGCAGTATTTAAAAGCAAAAGAAAATATTTTATCAGGCAATTTTTACGCCGTAGATTTAAAGAAACGCCAACCGCATTCCGATAATATCTGGTATTTTCGAATCTCTAAAAAATACCGTGCCTTAGCCGAACGTGTTGATGATACGTTATATGTTTTTCACATTTCCGATCATCAATAAATAATTTAAGGATTATTATTGAATGAATTTGCGTCGAAACATTAAATGTTTCAACGCAAATTCATAAAAATTACTCCACATTAAACACAATAGGCAAAGTATAAGTAACATTCACCGCACGGTCGCGTTGTTTGCCCGGTTGCATTTTGGGTAATTTTTTGATGACACGTTGGGCTTCCTTTTCCAAATCTTTATATTTGGACCGTGTTTTAATGTCGGTAATTTGTCCGTTTTTGTCAATGGTAAACATCGTAATGATACGCACCCGCTCACCTGACAAGCCCAAATCTTCGGCAATGCCGGCATTGAAATGTTGACTGACAAACCGCC
>WFZY01000351.1 GCA_015489265.1 Flavobacteriaceae bacterium
ATGAAAAATATGCAAAATACCAAATAATTATAAGTTTTATTTAAGAAAATAAGTTTAATATCATGAAATTAATAAAAACAACAAAAACTTTTTAAAAATAATACGTTCATTAAACATTTACTTTGAATTATCTATAATGGTCATTTTCTGTTTTTTAAACAATAATTTGATCAAGTTCAATAAAATCGAGTAAATTTGTCTTAATAAACGTCAAAAATGCTCCAAAACAGTATCAAATATTTAAAAGGTATCGGAACCATCAGAGCCGAATTATTAGAAAAGGAATTGGGCATTAAAACCTATGAAGATTTGCTCAATCATTTTCCGTTTCGATATATAGACCGCACCAAATTTTACCAAGTTAAAGATATTCGAAATATAAATGCCGATATTCAATTAAAGGGCAAAATTTCAAATTTGCAAGAAACCGGAACCGGACGTAAAAAAAGATTAACTGCGACATTTTACGATGAAACCGGAGACATTGAATTGGTTTGGTTTCGTAATTATAAATATATCCAATCAAAACTTAATACCAATGATACCTATATTATATATGGTCGCCCTAATTTGTTTAATAGAAAAATCAATATCGCTCATCCGGAAATTGAAACACTTGAAGATCGCCAGAAAAAAGCATTTTTAAAACTGCAACCGGTATATCCTTCAACTGAAAAATTGATTAAAAAGGGGTTTAGTACACGCTTATGGACCCAAATTATGACGGCGCTTTTTAACGAAGTAGGGCTGAATTTTAAAGAAAGTTTGCCTGAAAATATTTTGCACGAATTAAAATTGCCGGATAAAAACCAAGCCCTTTTTAACATTCACTTTCCGCAAAGTTTAGAACTTTTACACAAAGCAAGAACAAGGTTAAAATTTGAAGAATTGTTTTATTTACAATTACAATTATTACAAAAAAACCTGCATCGAAAACGCAAAATAAAAGGGCATATTTTTGAACAAATCGGGTATTATTTTAATACTTTTTATAAGCATGTATTACCATTTGAACTGACCGGTGCCCAAAAACGCGTCATCAAAGAAATCCGAAAAGATGTCAAAAGCGGCGCCCAAATGAACCGGCTCTTGCAAGGTGATGTAGGAAGTGGTAAAACTATCGTTGCGCTACTGTCAATGCTGATGGCAATAGATAACGGTTATCAAGCTTCAATGATTGCCCCGACCGAAATTTTGGCACAGCAGCATTACAAAAATTTAAAAACATTTACCGATAAATTAGGGTTGAATATCAATCTGTTAACCGGATCAACCAAGAAAAAAGAACGAAATGAAATCGCTGAGAATCTCATAAACGGCAATTTACATATCTTAGTAGGCACACACGCCGTTCTCGAAGATGTCGTAAAATTTAAAAATTTAGGAATCGCTATCATTGATGAACAACATCGTTTTGGCGTAGCGCAACGTGCCAAAATGTGGCGCAAAAATACCATTCCGCCACATATTTTGGTCATGACGGCTACCCCAATTCCCCGCACATTGGCATTGACACACTACGGCGATTTGGATATTTCTATCATTGATGAACTGCCACCGGGACGCAAACCCGTGCAAACCATTCACCGGTATCGTAAAGACAAATTGAAAGTTTTTGAATTTATCAAACGCGAAATAGCCAAAGGACACCAAGCTTATGTGGTTTTTCCGTTGATAGAAGAAAGTGAAATGATGGATTATCAAAATTTGACTGATAATTATGAAAAAATAAAAAAATTCTTTGAAGGAACCGGCTACCAAATCAGTATGGTTCACGGTAAAATGAAACCCGATGAAAAAGAAGCCGAAATGCTAAAATTCAAAAATAATGAAACGCAAATTATGGTCGCCACCACCGTCATTGAAGTCGGTGTTGATGTGCCAAACGCTTCGATTATGCTGATAGAAAGTGCCGAACGCTTCGGCTTGTCACAACTGCACCAATTACGCGGACGTGTGGGACGCGGTGCCGAACAATCTTATTGTATCTTGATGACCGATTACAAACTTTCACAAGAAGCCCGCATACGGATAGAAACCATGACAAGCACCAATGACGGTTTTAAAATAGCAGAAGTCGATTTGAAATTACGCGGACCCGGGAACATACTCGGGACACAACAAAGCGGCTTGATGCGTTTCCGTATCGCCGATATTATCAAAGATGCCCCGTTAATGCGAACGGCTCGTCAATATGCTTATAGAATTTTAAAGGATGATATGAATCTGGAAAAACCGGAACATCAAAATTTGAAATTTTTCTTACAAAAACAGATAAAAGAGACAGGCTTTTGGAATTTGATAGGATAACACTGATGAAAGTACCTAGTCGAAAGTGAAAAAGTGGGACTGTCATTTCGACAGAGTCCCGACCACAAGTCGGGACGACGAGAAATCTTAATATTGAAAATGAGATTTCTCACTACGTTCGAAATGACTGGATACATCGTATCGGACAATAAAATGAAATAATGAAAATGAAAGGTGGAAAAAAAATCGTATCTTTGTATTTAATAATTTTTTTTAGAAAAGATATAATTTCATGAGCGAAGAAAAGAAACAGACACAAAATTATTCGGCAGACAGCATCCAAGCACTTGAAGGTATAGAACACGTCAGAATGCGCCCTTCGATGTATATCGGGGATATAGGCGTGCGCGGTCTGCATCATCTGGTTTATGAAGTCGTAGATAACTCAATAGATGAAGCCATGGCCGGACATTGTGACCGGATAGAGGTGGTTATTCATGAAGATAATTCCGTATCGGTAAAAGATAACGGTCGCGGTATTCCGGTAGGTCTGCACAAAAAAGAAGGCGTTTCGGCGTTGGAAGTCGTGATGACCAAAATTGGTGCCGGCGGTAAGTTTGATAAAGATTCTTATAAAGTATCCGGTGGTTTGCATGGTGTCGGTGTATCGGTTGTTAATGCTTTGTCCGACCATGTATTGGCACAAGTGCATCGGGAAGGTAAAATTTGGCAACAAGAATATGAGCGCGGTAAAGCTTTGTATCCCGTAAAAGTTGTAGGCGAGACTGAAGAAACCGGTACATATGTCAAGTTTCATCCCGACAAAGAGATTTTTAAACAAACGATAGAATTTGATTACGAAACCTTGGCTTTGCGCATGCGCGAATTGGCTTTTCTAAACAAAGGTATCACTATCACCATTACCGACAAACGCCAAAAAGATGAAAAAGGCGACTATATTCATGACGAGTTTTTCAGTAAAGAGGGTTTAAAAGAATTTATCCGCTTTCTCGATGCGCATCGCGAACCAATTATCAATGACGTCATCAGTATGGAAGGCGAAAAAAACGGCATTCCGGTTGAAGTCGCTATGATTTATAACACATCTTATACCGAAAACATCCATTCGTATGTCAACAATATCAATACGCACGAAGGCGGAAC
>WFZY01000352.1 GCA_015489265.1 Flavobacteriaceae bacterium
AGATAATAGCGAGGGGCGATTTCTTCAAACCTCGCTTTTTCTAAAAAATTGGTAGTTTTACCGGACAACAATGATTTTCAATATTTTAATATTTTTAATAAATTGTTAATAACTTTTTTTTAACTGCATCAAAATTGTAAAGCTTTCAATTAACTTTGTTTTTGGCTAAATGCCCCCTTTGTGATTAACCTAAAAACAACTCAAAATTTATGCAAGCGATTAATGTAATTAAACGGGATGGAACTTCTGCGCCATTAGATTTGAAAATGATACACGATATGGTCGAATGGGCTTGTAACGGCTATCAAAACGTATCGGTATCGGATATTGAAATCAATTCTAAAATTCAGTTTTACGACGGGATTACCACTTCCGAGATTCAAAAAATCATGATTAAATCGGCTGCCGATTTGATTTCCGAAGAAAATCCCGATTATCAATATGTTGCCGCCCGTTTATTACTGAGCGATTTGTATAAAAAAGTTTTTAAACAAGACAAACCCATTCCCTTCGAATTTTTTGTGCGTAACAATGTCTATCGCGGTGTTTATGACAAGTCGATTTTAGATGCTTACAGTCAAAGCGAATTGGTATATTTCGGTAAAAAACTCAAACACGAGCGCGACAATTTGTTTACCTATGCCGGTTTGCGTCAAATGGTTGATAAATATTTGTTGCAAGACCGCAATACTTTTGAACTCTATGAAACGCCGCAAGAAGCTTTTATGCTGATTGCTATGTTTATGTTTAAAAACTACAAAGGACAAAAACGCAAAAAATACGTTTTGGATTTGTATGAAGCGGTTTCGACTTTTAAAATCAGCTTACCGACACCCATTATGTCCGGTGTGCGCACACCCTTGCGGCAATTTAGCTCTTGTTGCTTGATCGATGTCGGCGACTCGCTCGAATCCATCTTACAATCCAATACAGCCGTGGGCTATTATATTGCCAGTCGAGCCGGTATCGGACTAAACTTTGGACGTATCCGCGGATTGGGTGCCAATATTCGCAACGGCGAAGTCATTCATACCGGATTGGTGCCTTTCTTAAAAATGTATGAAGCCACCACCAAAGGTTTTACACAAAATGCCATTCGCGGTGGTAGTTCCACATCGACTTTACCGTTTTTTCACTGGGAAGCCGAAACTTTTATCCAACTGAAAAACAACAAAGGAAACGATGAAAACCGCGTGCGCCGTATGGATTATTCCGTAGCTGTCAACAAATTATTCCGCGAGCGCGTGCGTAAAAATGAAGATATCACCCTGTTTTCATCCGAAGAAGTAAAGGATCTATACGATGCATTTTATGGTAGCGATTACGAGAAATTTAAGATGTTGTATGAAATGTATGAAGCCAATGACCGCATCAGAAAAAAACGCATCAATGCCCGTCAATTCTACCTAGATTTGCTCAAAGAACGCTACGAAACCGGTCGTATTTACATACTGAATGCCGACCGCGTCAATGAACACAGCTCGTTTAAAGACCATATTTATATGTCCAATCTGTGTCAGGAAATCACCTTGCCTACGGCACCGATTACCGATGTCAACAAAACCGATGGCGAAATTGCTATGTGTATTTTGAGCAATATCAATCTCGGTAAAATAGAAAATATTGAAGAACTCGACAAACTTACCGAACTTTTGGTTCGTTTTCTGGACGAATTGATTGATTATCAAGATTATCCGGTGATTGCTGCCGAAAAGTCCACCAAAGCCCGCCGCAGTTTGGGTATCGGTGTATCCGATGTGTTTCATTTCTTAGCTAAAAACAATTTGCGCTACGATACTGACGAAGGCAGAAAAACCATTCACCGGTATATGGAACGATTTCAATACGGCTTAATAAAAGCGTCCAATTTGCTCGCCAAAGAAAAAGGCGCTTGCCAACTGTTTGACCGCACTAAATATGCCGATGGTATTATGCCTATTGACACCTATGCCGAAGCCGTTGACGAAATAGTCGAAAACGACTTGGTAATGGATTGGGACAGTTTGCGTGAAGATGTCAAAAAATACGGTTTGCGTAATTCGGCATTGAGTGCCATTCCGCCGGCTGCCAGTAGTAGCGTGGTGTCCAATTCTACGCCGGGTGTCGATCCGGTGCGTAAACTTTTGATTGCCAAAATGAGCAAATACGGTGCTTTGAAACAATTGGTGCCCGGCTTTGGTCAATACGAAGAAAATTATACGTTGGCTTGGGACATTGACAACGAAGAATATTTGAAATTTATCGCCATTTTCCAAAAATTTATCGACCAAAGTATCAGCACAAACCAATATTATGACATATCCAAATACAAAAACAACAAAGTGCCGGTTAAAGATTTGATTCGTCACGATGGCATTGCTTATAAATACGGTCTGAAAACCTTGTATTATATGAATATCAATGACAATTCGGGTAACGAATTGGCAAAAATGAAACTTGCCACCGAAGAACAACAAGCACCGGTTTTTAATTTTGCCAAACTGGAATTAGACATCGACGATTATGATAGTTGCGAAGGCGGTGGTTGTTCGGTGTAGATGATATCGACATTTCTTTTATGACGTTTAAAAGATAAGGCTCTATATAAATTTAGGTGGGTAAAATATATAAT
>WFZY01000353.1 GCA_015489265.1 Flavobacteriaceae bacterium
CCAACGACATATCCGGTTGTTCGGCGACACCTTTATCTAATTGTATTAGTGCCATAGCGGCATAATTGATCAACCCCAAAAATTCAGGCACTTCACTTTCATCTACTTTTCGTTCACCGCTTTCTTGCAACTGGCGAATACGCGACGCTTTGATATACATTTGATCGGTAAATGATGGCATACGTAAAACACGCCAAGCACTACCGTAATCTTTCATTTTTTTGATGAAAATATCACGTGCCTTGGCAATAACGGCATCATATTGTGCGGAAGTATTTTTTGTGTGCATATTTTTTTAATTAATTTGGGTATAACTTAAAAGTAAACCGCTGTAAATTTCGGATATTTTTTTGGATTAACCAAAACAGGAATTTCAACTCGCTTTTGTCTGTTGATTCAAAAATCCCCAACCATAGCCGGTTAACATCACAAAAGCGGCAACAGCTGATAAAATAGCCGGCTTGAGTTGTTTGTATTGCCGGTTTGCATCAATGACCAAGACAAGGAAATAAATAAGATACAAAATCAAACCGGTATAACAACTGAAAAAGGCACCAATAACACTCAGAATTAATCCTAAAGTAAATACTGCCGGGTAGAAATGTAACAATTTTAATGTTCCGGGATGCAATCGGGATAAGATGATGCGTGCTTCCCCCGAATGTTTGACTTGGTTAAAAAAGTTATGCCAGTTGTTACGTCGTTTGTGATAGACAAAAGCTTTGGGGAACAATTTGGTTTTAAAACCGGCTTGCATCATCCGGATACTCAAATCAATATCTTCACCATAACGCATAGCTGAAAATCCTCCGGTTTTTAAAAATACTTTTTTTGAGATGCCCATATTAAAACTTCTCGGATAAAATTTATCAAATTTTTGTCCTTTACCTCTAATGCCACCGGTTGTAAGCCATGAAGTCATGGCATAGTTAATGGCTTTTTGAATAGGTGAGAAGTCCGGAGCTGCAGCATCAGGTCCTCCATAGGCATCGGTATAATCTACGGTGAGTTCGTTAAAAACCGTTTGCATGTAATTTTCGGGCAATGTAACATCCGAATCTAAAATGATAAAATAATTACCTCCGGCTTTTTGCATACCGAAATTACGACTCAAACCGGGGCCGGTATTTTCTTTGTAAAAATATTTTAAGTTTAATTGCCCCATATATTCCCTGCAAACTTTTTCTGACAAAATAGCAGAACCATCTTCAACCATGATGACTTCAAAATTTTTAAAAGTTTGATTTTTTAAACTTTCTAATAATTCGGCTACTTCATCAGGCCGGTTGTAAACAGGAACAATAATCGAAAATGATATGTCTGTGTTTTCGGACACTATTTTCCGGTTTGATTTTTTGATTTGGTAAAATTTAATGAGGTAGAATTGACACAATAGCGTTTGCCGGTGGTTTCTTGAGGTCCATCGTCAAAAATATGTCCCAAATGCCCACCGCAATTGGCACACAATATTTCTGTACGAATCATATTGTGACTGTAGTCCGGTTGCATAATGATAGCGCCCGGAATGGCATCGTCAAATGATGGCCAGCCACAATGGCTTTCGTATTTATTATCGGATTTAAATAAGGGTGCGCCGCAAGCTGCACATTTGTATATACCGTCCTCAAAATGATAAGTATATTTGCCGGTACCGGGGAGGTCGGTACCTTTGCGTCGTAAAATATGAAATTGTTGCGGAGTCAGAATTTTTTCCCATTCTGAATCGGGTTTGTTGATTTTGGGTTTCATTGCTTGGTGTTTATCGGACATTGGTTTAGTTTGACAGGCAAATAAAAACAGCAAACTTATCAAACTTAGAAATTTAAACATAAATTGGTATTTATAAAACCTAGCAGGTTATGATAATATTACATACGTTCGGGTACTTCAATCCCTAATAATTTGAATGCATTTTTAATCGTATCACCGACTTTTTTAGATAGTTTGACTCTAAAAATTCGCTCGTTTTCATCTTCTGCGGCTAGTATTGGTACACTTTGGTAGAAACTATTGTATTGCTTGACCAAATCGTATGTATAATTGGCTATAATCCCCGGATTTTGTTGTTCGGCAGCTGTTTTAATAGCTTGCGGAAAAACTTCTAATAGTTTGATAACTTCTTTCTCTTTAGGTTGTAATGTATCAATGTTAAAAGTTTTATTTTTCAAATCACCGGCTTTACGTAAAATAGATTGGATACGGGCATAAGTATATTGGATGAAAGGACCGGTATTGCCTTGAAAATCAATGGATTTTTGCGGATCAAACAAAATCGTCCGTTTCGGATCGACTTTTAAGATAAAATATTTTAAAGCTCCTAATCCGATGATGTGGTATAAGTGTTCTTTTTCGGTATCGCTATAACCTTCCAGTTTACCTAATTCTTGAGAAATAGATTTGGCGGTATTAGTCATTTCCGCCATTAAGTCATCGGCATCAACGACAGTACCTTCGCGTGATTTCATTTTGCCGTGGGGTAATTCGACCATGCCGTATGAGAGATGATATAATTTGTCTGCCCAATCGTAACCCAATTTTTTGAGAATTAGAAACAAAACTTGAAAATGGTAATCTTGTTCATTACCTACTACATAAATATGACTGTCAATATCAAAATCTTCAAAACGCTTGATTGCCGTACCAATGTCTTGTGTGATATAAACTGAAGTGCCGTCTGCTCGTAATAACAATTTTTCGTCTAAACCTTCATCGGATAAGTCAGCCCAAACAGAACCGTCAGGTTTGCGATAGAAAATACCTTTTTGCAAGCCCTCTTCAACGACTTTTTTGCCGAGCAAATAGGTTTCACTTTCGTAGTAATTTTTGTCAAAATTAACTCCCAGATTTTTGTAGGTTTCATTAAAGCCCTCATAGACCCAGCCGTTCATTTTATGCCATAATGCCATGACCTCAGGGTCTTTAGCTTCCCATTTGCGAAGCATAGCTTGGGCTTCTAACAAGATAGGGGCTTCTTTTTTGGCTTCTTCTTCCGTTTTACCTTGGTCTATTAATGCTTTGATTTGTTTTTTGTATTCTTGGTCAAATTTCACATAATATTTACCGGCTAAATGGTCGCCTTTTAGTCCGCTGCTTTCGGGAGTTTCACTTTGACCAAATTTTTGCCATGCCAACATCGATTTACAGATATGAATGCCACGATCGTTGATAATTTGCGTTTTAATGACGGGTTTACCGATGGCTTTATAAATCTCGCTTATACTGTGTCCCAACAGATTGTTACGAATATGTCCCAAGTGTAGAGGTTTGTTGGTGTTAGGCGATGAATATTCTACCATCAATGCTTTTTGCTTGTCATCAATAGGTGTCAGTCCGTAGTTTTCATCGGGATATATCCGGTTGAGAAAATTGATATAATGTGCCGGATTGATAATCAAATTTAAAAAACCGCCAACAACATTAAAATCTTGAATTTGTTCTAAGTGTTCTTTGAGATAATTGCCGATTGTTTCGGCAACTTCTTTCGGATTTTTCTTTAATTGCTTGACATACGGAAAAACCACTAAAGTGATATCGCCTTCAAAATCTTTGCGAGTCGCTTGTAATTCCGGTCGGTCTATTTTTAAATCGTATATTTGTTGAAAACCTTCTTGTATCTTGTCTTGTAAAATTTGTTCCATATTCTTGATAACTTTGTTTTGCAAAAGTAAGCAAATAATGTTGATTGTAATATAGTGTTATTTTGAAATTGTTTGCTAAATAAGAAGCTGAGCTTAGGTATTTTATAAATTTCAATAAAGGTGTCCGGAAAAAAATCTTTTTTCAATAGATCAATTTTTTTTTAGCTGAAATATCCTATATTTGTACATAAACTGAACTAATTTAAAAAGTAATTATTATAGATATGTTGTTAAAATTTAAATATTTTCTTTTCTTTTTTTTGATTAGCTATGCCACTTTCGCACAATTTTCTAACTATCATGTAGGCGATACGATTAATGATTTTACTGTTACGGATACTGATGGTCAATCCTATACATTATATAATTTACTCAATCAAGGAAAGTATGTTTATATAGAGTTTTTTGCAACAAATTGTGGTACTTGTCAATCAAAAACTCCGATATTTAATGCTTTTTATGACAAATATGGTTGTAATACGGGAGATATGTTTTGTATTTCTATAGAAGTTGCCGGACATAACAATGCGGATGTGGTCGCATTTGAACAACAATATGGCGGAACAACTCATCATGCACCGGCTGTCAGTGTTGATGGTGGTGCAGCAACTGTTGTAACGGATTTTGGCGTCAACACATTTCCGGTTATTTGTGGTATTGGTCCCGATAAAAAATTATTTGTAGAGAATATCACACCTGTTCAAAATGTGTATGATCTTGCGCAATCCTTTCCTAGAGGTTTTAATCCACCGGTTATGAATTGCACGGCTAATATTGAGAGTACTCAACATAGTTTATTTAAAGTTTTTCCTAATCCCATTCATCGATTCGTACATATAACAACTAAAAATCCTATTATTTATCTAAGCGTTTTTAATTTAGACGGCAAAGCAGTATATCATCAAAAATTTGGTTATGTTAAAGATATTCAGTTAGATTTGAATCTAACAAACGGTATCTATTTGTTGGAGTTAAAATCTAAAACTATCATACGGTATCATAAGATTATTGTAATTAATTGATTGTTAAGAAGTCAAATGAGTACGTGTTTTTTTTAATTCCTTGTGGTGGTTATCCAATCATATCTTATTAATATGGTTAATACGGATTAAATAACACACTGTAACAAACACGGTAGTGGCTATATTATCTTGCATACAGGCTGAAATTACCGTAGCACAACACAAGAAATAACCATTTTTAGATATTATGAAAAATTTTGACAATATTTAATATGATTTTAAATTTAAGTTCGTCGAATATACATTGACTATTGACTAATATATTATTTTCAATATAATTTTGTATTTATAAATCTTAAAATTTATATTACGAAAACAAATAGTGTATTTTTGGCAATTATTTTAATGGTCGTATTTTTTTCTTCTTGTGACAAGCGGGATGATAGAAATGATATATCATATAAGACTTTTAAAATAACATATTATGGGTTTGATTTCTCTGAAGCTAAAGTTGATTCCACAGGTATTACCCAGGTATTACCAATGATGGCGATATTGTTAATTGGTCACCTGTCAATCCTCAAAATAGGAACCATTTATGGTACAGACCCGATTATAGTATTGATGCGACAATATGGGTAATGTATCCTTATCGTCTGTAACAAGTGTCCCTTCTTCATTTGATGCTGATCCGAATCCACTGCAAAAAGGTAATTGTTATGTTGTTAAATGCAAAGATTGATATGCCAAATTTAAAGTTTTAGATTTAAGTGATGGTAATGACAGTACTATGTGGTGGGCAAAAGTTGAGTATGAGTATTCATCAAATACAAATTTTGATAAATAGAATCTGCTGGTTTTTAAGAAAATCAGCAGATTCTAAATGGACATAGATATACCGAAAAAAGCAACCAATCTATACAAATTGCTTTGGTCTAAATATGAGAAAAAAAGATACAATCCCAACAAAAGATACAAAACGGGTTTAAAATATTTATGGTTGATAGTTGCCACTTTTATTTCAATCTTTTTTGGGTAGAAAATTAATAATATCCGAAGCAATCATTGAAAAATTCCGATGATTTACAACATATTTTTCGGCTGTTTGTGCATGCAGATAAACCCCGAGCAGCGCCGCTTCAAGCGGTTGATAATCTTGTGCCAACAAACCTGTAATCATACCCGATAATACATCGCCGCTACCGGCAGTTGCCAAAGCGGAATTGGCTACCGGATTGATGTAAAAATATGCGCCGTCACTTATGGTTGTATAAGCGCCTTTGAGCACCGTAATAACTTGATGTCGGGCAGAAAATTCCATAAGTTTTTGCCATTTTTCCATGTCGTTTTGCCAACTGCCGACCAAGCGTTTAAATTCGCCAATATGTGGGGTTAAAATAGTGTTTTGTGGTATAAATTTTAGCCATTTGGGATGCTTGGCTAAAATGTTTAAAGCATCGGCATCTAGTAATAAAGGTTTCTTATTGTTTTTTAAAAATTGGTTCAATGCCTTTTGAGTTTTGGTTTTGGTACCCATACCCATGCCCAATCCGATGGCTGTAATTTTATCCGGTATCTTAATTTCTGTCAAATGTTTTTTAGCGGTATCGGTCAAAGTCATTACTTCCGGCACAAAAGTTTGGCTAATCGTGTAGCCGCAACGGGGCAGGTAGTTGGTAACCAATCCCGCACCGATACGCAAAGCCGCTTTTGATGCCAAAACCGGGGCGCCAATCATGCCGTAACTGCCGCCTACGATAAGTGCATGACCAAAATTGTTTTTATAACTAAATTTTGAGCGTTTTTTAAGCAGGTTTTTGATGTCGGGTGTCAGCATCAAATATTTAGTTGGTATTTCGGCGATAATACTTTCATCTAAACCGATATCAACCGTTACAAAATCTTTGACAAAATCTGCATTTTCAGGAAAAAAGAAACTGATTTTAGGAAATTGAAAACTATAAACTTTGTCTGCCTTAACAATCGGGTCATTTGGCACATTGGAACGGTCGGCATATAAGCCCGACGGCATGTCAATACTCAAAATTTTTGCACCGGAATGATTGATCATTTCAATAGCTTTTTGTGCAATACCGCTAGCCGGACGCGATAATCCCGTTCCGAAAATAGCATCAACTATAATGGCATCCGGTGCAATATTCAGTTCTTGATGTTCATCCAAATCCAATATTTTAACCGGTAAATTTTGCA
>WFZY01000354.1 GCA_015489265.1 Flavobacteriaceae bacterium
AGTAATCAATATTGAGTTTAGTACCCATATAGACGATTTGTTCCATTTCTTTGAGCAATTCGTCCATCGTCAATCCTTTGGCATCGGCTATATCATCAAGCGGTATTTTGCGATCGGTACTTTTGATAATAAAAATTTTAAGCGCCGAACGGTTAGCGGTTGATTTGACAATAAAATCTTCGGGGCGAACAATATCGTTTTCTTCGACATATTTGGCAATCAAATCGACAAAGGGCTGACCGTATTTTCGGGCTTTACCTTCACCAACACCGTAAATATTAGACAATTCTTCAATGGTTGTTGGATATTTGAGCGCCATATCTTGAAGCGACGGCTCTTGAAAAATGACATATGGCGGCACGCCTTTTTTACGCGACACATCTTGTCGCAAAGCTTTGAGCATTTTGAGTAATTTTTCATCGGCAGCTACTGATTTCCCTACATTAGCTGACGAAATAGCTTCATCATATTTGTGATCTTCCGTCATCATAAAGGATTCGGGCTGTTGCAAAAATTGTCGCCCTTTTTCAGTCAATTGCAAGACACCGTAATTCTCAATTTGTTTTTTTAAATAGCCGGCTACCAGCAATTGCCGGATGAGCGCCATCCAAAAATGTTCATCTTTTTCTTTTCCTAAACCAAAATAGCTCTGTTTGTGTGTGTTATGCGATTTTATTAAAGCATTTTCTTTACCAATCAGCGTATTAATCACTTCCTTGGCTTTGTATATTTCTTTGGTTTTGTCAATAACCGACAAAACTTTTACAACTTCATTTTTGGCTTCAATTTTCTTTTTCGGGTTACGAACATTGTCATCCATATCGCCGCCTTCTCCGGTTGCCGGATCAAACTCTTCACCGAAATAATGTAATAGAAATTGCCGACGAGAGATAGATGTCTCGGCATAAGCAATGACTTCATTGAGCAGTGCCGTTGCAATTTCTTTTTCGGCAATGGTTTTGTTTTGCGTAATGAATTTTTCGAGTTTTTCAATATCTTTATATGAATAAAAAGCCAAACAATGTCCAATACCGCCATCGCGTCCTGCCCTACCCGTTTCTTGGTAATAACTTTCCAAACTTTTGGGCATATCATAATGAATTACAAAACGTACATCGGGCTTATCAATACCCATCCCGAAAGCAATGGTCGCCACCACGACATCGGCTTCATTCATCAAAAACATATCTTGATGTTTTGAACGGGTTTTGCTGTCCAATCCGGCGTGATACGGTATGGCTTTAATGCCGTTTACTTGCAGGGTTTGTACCAATTGTTCTACGGATTTCCGGCTCAGCGTATAGATAATTCCGGATTGTCCTTCACGTTCCTTGATAAACTTAATCAGTTCTTTATCAACATCTTTGGTTTTCGGACGGACTTCGTAAAATAAATTTGGACGGTTAAAAGATGCTTTAAAAACATTGGCATCTTGTATATGTAAATTTTTTAAAATGTCTTCTTGAACTTTGGTAGTTGCCGTGGCTGTCAATGCGATAATCGGTAAATCCGGATTGATCTCATCAATAATATTGCGCAAATTGCCATATTCCGGTCTGAAATCATGTCCCCATTCCGAAATACAATGTGCTTCATCAATCGCCATAAATGATAACGGGACAGATCGTAAAAATTCAACATTTTCTTCTTTTCTCAAAGATTCGGGCGCTACATATAACAGTTTAGTGACACCGTTTCTGATGTCTTCTTTGACTTTACGGGTTTCGGTTTTGTTCAATGTTGAATTGAGCAAATGCACAATACCGGGATTTTCGGAAATTCCCCGCAATGCATCAACCTGATTTTTCATCAACGCAATCAATGGGGATACCACGATAGCTGTTCCATCTTTAAGCAAAGCGGGTAATTGATATGTCAAAGACTTCCCGCCGCCGGTCGGCATAACGGCAAACGTGTGATGGTTATCCATAATACTTTCGGTTACTTGCTCTTGCAATCCTTTAAATTGGTCAAAACCGAAATACCGTTTTAAAGCTTGTTTTAATTCGATTGATTGTGCTTCTGTCATATATTGAAAAATTATTCAAACTAAAATACAAAAAATAATTGAACAAAATGCTTATTAAAAAAATTTAATCTTAAATTTGCATTTATAGTGCTCAATAAACTTATTGTTTAATTCAAAAATAAATATTTTTTTTGAAAGTTTAACAATTAAAATTGGAAATTATTTGAAAAATAAAAACAAAATCATCAATTCTGCTGTTAGGACTATCGATATTGAAATGGCGGCACTTGCCGGTTTGCGTTCCCAAATCGATGCGCAATTCGTTTCGGTTGTTGAGCTGATTGCACAATCTAAGGGCAGATTAATTGTAACGGGTATCGGTAAAAGTGCCAATATTGCTACTAAAATTGTGGCAACTTTAAATTCTACCGGTACGCCTGCTGTCTTTATGCATGCCAGCGATGCCATTCATGGCGATTTGGGAATTATTCAAAAAGATGACATTGTTTTGATGCTCTCAAAAAGTGGCAATACGCCTGAAATTAAAGTTTTGATTCCCTTGATTAAAAATTTCGGTAATAAAATTATCGGATTGACGGCTCATAAAGAATCATTCTTGGCTAAAAATGCTGATTTTCTGCTTTATACGCCTATGGAAAAAGAAGCATGTCCCAACAATTTGGCACCAACTACCAGCACCACTTTGCAACTGGTTATGGGCGATGCCTTGGCGGTGGCACTTTTGGAATACAAAGGTTTTAACGATCGCGATTTTGCCAAATACCATCCGGGCGGTGCCTTGGGAAAGCGCTTGTATTTAAGAGTTAATGACTTGATTATCAACAATGAAAAACCCCAATCCAAACCGGATGATTTAATGAAAGACGTGATTATAGAAATCACCAAAAAACGTTTAGGCGCTACGGCTATTGTTGATAATGATGAACTGAAAGGCATTATTACCGACGGTGATGTGCGACGGTTGTTACAACAAAATCTCGATATCACCCGTGTAAAAGCCGGTGAAGTGATGAGTATTGCCCCTAAAACCATTCCGCATGATGCTTTGGCCGTCGATGCGTTGCACAAAATGCAAGCCCATAATATTAGCCAATTGATTGTAGTTGATGAAAACCAAAAGTATGCCGGCATGATTCACTTGCATGATTTGCTAAAAGAAGGGATTATTTAAGGAAAAAGGGCTTATGAGTTGCAGGTTATCATTTTCTCTTTTTCCACAATACCTCAATTCGAAAGCACTTACAAAGTTTGAAGCAAAAAGCAATCATTATTTAACAAAGTAAATAAAGATGCAGGCAAAATCATCAATTCCTCAATTCCTCAATAATTATCACTAAATTTGCATAGAAAAATAAACAAATGCCATGGCGGATAGCGATGTACAAAAGGAAATGGGTATAATAGACCACTTAAACGATTTAAGAAAATTCTTATTTCACTCAGCGGTAGCAGTGGCAGTAGGCGCTGTGATTATTGCCTTAAATATTCAATTTGTTTACGAAAAAATTATTTTAGCCCCCAAAAATCCCGATTTTATTACCTACCGGTTATTTTGCAAGATTAGTGAAGCGCTTTGTATCAAAGAAATTCCTATCAATATTATCAACCGTTCGATGTCGGGACAATTTTCGGCTCATATTTGGACCTCTATTATTTTCGGATTGATTATTGCTTTTCCATACATTATATATGAATTGTGGAAATTTATCAAACCCGCGCTTTATGACAATGAAAAGAAATATGGCTTGATGTTTATTTTTGTCAGCAGTTTCCTGTTTATTTTAGGTATTTTGTTCGGCTATTTTGTCATTACGCCCTTGTCGGTTAATTTCTTGGGAAATTATTTTGTAACCACCGAAATCAAAAACAATATCGATTTATCATCCTACAATTCTTTGGTACGAACTACCGTTTTAGCCAATGGTATTGTGTTTGAATTACCGATTATCATCTATTTTTTAGCCAAAATGGGCTTAGTTGACGACCATTTTTTGAAACAAAACCGGAAATATGCATTGATTTTGATACTATTACTGGCAGCCGTCATTACACCGCCTGACATTGTCAGTCAGATTATTGTAGCTATTCCTTTGCTGATTCTTTATGAATTTAGTATCTATGTAGCAAAAATAGTTGGCAAGAAATACAGTAGCGACCTCACGGTTAAGAATGATTAAAAAATATAAATAATTGATACTCAATATATGACAGCAAATCAATCATCTAAGAAAATGACTTTACGTGCCGAAAATTTGGTCAAACGATATGGCTCGAAAGAAGTGGTTCGCGGCAATTCGCTTGAAGTCAATCAGGGGGAAATCATCGGTTTATTAGGACCTAACGGCGCCGGTAAAACCACAACCTTTTATATGATTGTCGGCTTGATAAAACCCAATAGCGGTCATGTCTATTTAGATGATATTGACATTACCGATTATCCCATGTATAAACGGGCACAATTGGGTATCGGGTATTTGGCACAAGAAAATTCCGTATTTCGCGATTTGAGCGTCGAAGATAACATCAAAGCGGCACTCGAATTTGCCCATTTGACCAAAGCCGAACAAAAAGAAAAACTGGAAAGTTTGCTCGAAGAATTCGGGTTGACCGAAAAACGCAAACGTTTGGGAAAACTCTTATCGGGTGGCGAGCGCCGACGGACGGAAATTGCCCGGGCTTTGGCATCCAATCCGAAATTTATATTGCTTGATGAGCCATTTGCAGGTGTAGACCCGATAGCCGTAGAAGATATACAAAAAATCGTAGCGCATTTAAAAGATAAAAATATCGGTATTTTGATAACCGACCACAATGTTCAGGAAACTTTGGCTATCACCGATAAAACCTATTTGATGTTTGAAGGTAAAATCTTAAAACACGGCACGCCGGAAGAATTAGCTGCCGACGAATTAGTCAGAAAAGTGTATCTGGGACAAAACTTTGAGTTGCGTAAAAAGAAACTACAATAACTATTTTTTTTTAATAAAAACAAAAATTAATGTTACACGAACTACATAAAATTTCCGATTTAAGATCTTTGGTCCTTAAAAATGAACCTAAAAAATTGGTTTTAGCAGCTGCCGGCGATGAACATTCTATTGATGCAGTCATTGCGGCTTATAAAATGGGGGTTATTCAACCGATATTGGTTGGTCGGGAAGAAGAAATTTACAAATTAACTAAAGATTGTAAAGATGTAAACAAATTTGAAATTTATAATTTTACGGATGATAAAGAAATTGTAAAAAAAGCGGTTTCTTTAGTGGTCAATAAGCAAGCCGATATTTTGATGAAAGGTAATGTAACGACTGCTACCTTGCTTAAAGGTGTTTTAAACAAAACTTACGGGATGCAACACAAATCGTTTTTGTCGCATTTTGCCTTATTTGAAATTCCTAATTATCACAAGTTGTTAGGAATTACCGATGTGGCTTTAAATATTTTACCACCATTGGAACATAAAGTTCACATTGTTGAAAATGCTGTAAAGTTTATCAGAAAAATCGGTATAGAAAAGCCCAAAATTGCTGCTTTGTCAGCCATAGAAATGGTCAATGAAAAAATGCCTTCGACCTTAGATGCAGCTTTATTGTCTATCATGCAACGACGCGGACAAATCAAACATTGTTTGATTGACGGACCGCTGGCTTTTGATAATGCCATTAGCATAGAAAGCAAAAAACAAAAAAAACTCGGCGGTGATGTTGCCGGAAATGCCGATATATTGCTGGTGCCTAATGTAGAATCGGGGAATGTTCTTTATAAGTCCTTAGTGGCTTTTGCTGATGCCAAGGTTGCCGGAATTGTTTTAGGGGCTGAGTTTCCTATCGTCTTAACCTCACGTGCCGATTCCGAAGAAACCAAACTCAACAGTATCTTACTGGCGGCAGCTTCGGCCAATAATCATTAATAGAAAATTGACAATAATATCCTGTCATGAAGCAAGCACAACAATCTACCGTACCATTAATAGCTGTTATTAATACAGGTTCAACATCTACCAAAATTGCAGTTTTTAAAGGACAAGAATTGTTGTTTAAAGAAAAAATTTCACATTCTGAAACCCAATTAAACCGGTTAAAAAATTTTGAAGAACAGGTCAAATACCGTTTAAATATAATTTTAAACGGCTTAAAGAGTCAAGGAATAAATCCGGATAAATTTAATTTGATTATGGCAAGGGGCGGTTTGATTAAACCGGTTGCATCCGGAGTTTACAAGGTAAACGAACAAATGTTATATGATTTAGAGCATGCCTCTAAACAACATGCAAGCAATTTAGCGGCAGCAATCGGGTATCAATTGGGAAAATCGAAAGTACCTGTTTATATTGCCGATCCGGTGGTGGTAGATGAAATGCAAGATATAGCCAAATACAGCGGACATCGTTTGTTTACCC
>WFZY01000355.1 GCA_015489265.1 Flavobacteriaceae bacterium
AACAACAGGTTCATAACCAACAAAAGAAATTTTAACTTTTTGAGCACCTGCCGGCACTTCCAAAACAAAGTTGCCGTCAAAATCCGTGGCAACGCCGGTTGTTGTGCCTACGACTACAACATCAGCGCCCGGTAAGGGCTCATTTGTTTTTGCTTCAACAACAGCTCCTTTAATGGATCCTTGCGCAAAAGCATTACTTGCCATTAGTCCGAATATGGCAAACAGTAATAAATTTTTGAGTGTTCTCATGTTTAAGTTTATTTTTGAGTTTGATTTGACAAATGTAAGGTTTTTTTTAACAAAAAAAAAATGCGTGTGTCAATTTTTTGTAAGTTTTTAAATCCTGTAAAATATTAAAAGCCAATCAGTTCTAAAACAAACCGATTGGCTTATGTATCTACATTAATAAAGAATTGTATATTTTACTCTCTTTAAAAAATATTATTAATAAAACCCGCCGTTTTTAAGTAAAAATACAACGCCGATTGATGGTGAAAATTGCCAATCGTTATGATCATTGTCAACCAAACTTGAATCCGGCACCAAACCATCTACTTTGTCGCTTAAGTAATATATCCATCGAGAATTCACCGTAATAGATAGATTTTTATTCAGCTTATATCTAAATCCACCTTCAAAAGCAAATGTCGGAACCACTCCGGGTTTATCATATATTCCATTTCTAAAAGCTGTAGGTAATACATTAGGATTAGTATTATAATCTCCTAAAGCCGATTTAAGACGAACCACATAAGCAGTGATTCCAATACTACCACCGATAAAAGGATCAAAAGTTTCTAGAAAATTACTGCTTCCAAATGAAAAAGCATTCAAATCACCAATATGATACTCAACCCCCAAACCAATATGTGATTGAAAAATAGAACCGCTAAAAGCTTTAAGCTTTATAAGGTCCGGAGTCAAATCACTGTCATTATATGCCTGACTAAAACTTAAATTGGAATAGCCGACATGAAAAATTAAAGGAAATTTAAGGTGTTTACAAGCATAGCAATTTGCCATGTTATAATTTAAAAAATTCATAAAGGCTTTGCCGCCCAGCAGAAAGCCGGAATTACCCAAATTAGAAGAGAAATCTCCTCTTTGACCGTAATCTCCTTGAAAAACTGAGTAACCAACAGTAACTTCATATTCATCTACGAACTTGCCTTGCCCCATAGAAAATCCCCAGAGCATAATAAAAAAGGATGCGAAAACAATTTTTTTCATAACAAAAAATATTTAATTTTCAAAGTTACAAAAAAATATAAAAGAATAAAAGATTCATGTATTTTTTTTATTTTTACCAAAATTTTAATTGTGAGTGATTTTTTTGAAAAATATCAAAAACGTAGAATTATAAGTGCCAATATTTCGGTAGTTATTAGTATTGCCATTGTTTTATTCTTACTTGGCGCATTGGGTTTTTTCTTGTTGAATTCCAAAAAAATAACGAATCATTTTAAAGAAAAAATTACAATTACGGTTTTTTTTAAAGAACAAGCAAAGTTATCGGAAATAAAACAGTTTGAAAAAAAGATAAAATTGTCGCCACAGGTAAAACATACCAAATTTATTACTAAAAAGGAAGCTGCTAAACAACTTCAAAATGAAATTGGAGAAGATTTTATCAAATTTTTAGATTTTAATCCCTTACAAGACAACCTGGAGGTTAATTTAAATGGTGATTATGTCAATGCACAAAAAATGGATAGTTTGAAACAAAACTGGCAAAAGTATAAATATATATCGGATGTAAATTATGAATATTACAAACCCTTGATTAAAGGCTTAAATCAAAATATCAAAAAGTTAAGTTTGTGGGTTTTTACCATTAGTGGTGTTTTTTTGATTTTAGTATTTCTATTAATCAATAGTGCCATTCGTTTATCCTTGTATAACAAACGTTTTGCTATTAAAACTATGCAACTAGTTGGCGCAACCAAAGCTTTTATACGCCGCCCATTCTTACTTAAATCATTTTGGTTAGGTTTTACGGGGGCTCTATTAGCGTCTCTCGGATTATATATTGTTTTATATTATTTAGATCGCTATTTTTCCGAGTTTCATTTTTTGAGTGATTATAAATTACTAGCTATTTTATATGGCGGTATTTTTTTAACCGGTATTTTAATTACGCTTATCAGTACGTTTTTTGCGACAAGACGTATTTTAAATTTAAATTCGGAAGAATTGCATTTTTAGTTGAGATAATGAAAAGAGAAAAGTTTTTAGGAGAAACTATAAACCTTATTATAAGCAAAGTTTATAAACCTAAATTTGAGATAAAAACACCGGTCACTTCGGTACGTTCCGATTATCATCGGAACACTCAGCGACCTACGAAGCAGAAAGTCAGACCGCTGAGTGTCCTGATGATGCAAGAATCGGGGTGAATCGAAGCCCTGTCATAAAATACCAATATAACCCCAATGATAATTGGAACAAACTAATCATCAATAATATGTCAAAAAAAAGTAAAAAGCAAAATGAAGTTTCTGAAAAACCGATGTTATTCGGAAAAGAAAACTATAAATATTTATTAATCGGGCTTGGATTTATCGGTTTAGGATTTATCTTAATGGCCGGTGGTGGCAGCGATGACCCCAATGTTTGGAATCCGGCAATTTTTAATTTTCGTCGCATCCGTCTGGCACCTATGCTCATTTTATTTGGTATTTTGGTTGAAATTTATGCTATCATGCGCAAACTCCGATAATTTATGACAGAAATACAAGCCATAGTTTTAGCCATTATAGAAGGTATAACCGAGTTTTTACCCGTGTCATCTACCGGACATATGATTTTAGCCTCGTCTTTTATGGGAATTGCCCATGATGATTTCACTAAATTATTTACTATTGTGATCCAATTAGGCGCCATATTATCAGTGGTCATATTATATTGGCGTCGATTCTTGCAATCATGGGATTTTTATAAAAAACTCTTTGTCGCTTTTCTGCCTGCAGTTGTACTGGGTTTATTGCTTCATAAAGTTATTGACCGTTTGCTGGAGAGTCCTTTAACTGTTGCCGTCACTTTGATTTTAGGAGGTTTGGTTTTGCTAAAAATCGATGACTGGTATGGGCAAAATACCGATCAAAATATTGACTATAAAAAAGCCCTGAAAATCGGTTTTTATCAGACGCTGGCTATGATTCCGGGCGTCTCACGTAGTGGAGCTACTATAGTCGGAGGTATGCTACAAGGCTTAAATAGGAAGACGGCTACTGAATTTTCGTTTTTTCTTGCAGTACCTACCATGTTGGGAGCAACTGTCAAAAAACTTTGGGATTATTATCAAGACGGAATGCATCTGACATCGCATCAAATAAACTTATTGTTGATTGGTAACTTGATTGCTTTTGTCGTTGCTATGATTGCCATCAAAAGTTTTATCAACTATGTCAGTCAAAAGGGCTTTAAAGTATTTGGTTACTATCGAATTATCATTGGGCTGGTTATTTTAATCATACATTTTTTTATATTTCCTTTGGCGGTTTCATAATATCAAAGTTGGTTTAAATTATAATTTTGTTTAACAGATTATATAATTCCTCATTCCTCAAATTGATAGCAGAATTATAGTATGAATCGGAAAATATTTATCAAGCAACAAAGTAATTTATGAAGCGACGCCTCGATACATCCCGATTATCACGGGACACTCAGCGACCTTATTCTTCAATTTCCCAATATCGACAATAAGTGCTAAATTTGCACGAATTTAAAAATTCAATATAATTATTTATCACAAACCGACTTTATGATGACAGATTTGGAAACTTTACGAAAAGGGCAAGTTCTATTAATTGATAAACCATTAAGCTGGACATCTTTTGATGTGGTCAATAAATTGCGCTATGCCATTTTAAAAAAATACAATCTCAAAAAATTTAAGGTTGGACATGCCGGCACGCTTGATCCATTGGCAACCGGTTTGTTGTTGGTTTGTGTTGGTAAAGCTACTAAAACCATTAACCAATACCAAGGTCTGGATAAAGAATACACAGGAAGCTTTTATATCGGCGCCACTACTCCATCTTATGATTTGGAAACAGCTGTAAATGAGAATTTTGACACAAAACATATTACACCGGAATTGATATTAAAAACCGCTCAAAATTTTATTGGAAAACAACAACAATTACCACCTATTTTTTCGGCGGTAAAAAAAAACGGCAAAAAGCTTTATGAGCATGCCCGTAAGGGTGAATACATTGAGATTAGCCCCAGAGACATAGAAATTAAAGCTTTTGAGATTCTCTCTGTTAAGATGCCCGAAGTGCAGTTTCGTGTTAGAGTCAGTAAAGGTACTTATATTCGGTCTTTAGCATATGATTTTGGTATGGCTTTAGGTTCGGGCGCTTATTTGTCAGCGCTACGACGTACTAAGATCGGGGATTTTGACGTTAAAAATGCTATAAATATTGAAGATTGGGTTGCAAATTTTAAGCATGAAAATTAACTTATCACATACCGAAAAAGCGCTTTTGATAACCATTTTTATTGAATTGATAATCATAATTTTATTATTTAATTTGGGATTTCAAGAAAAACCCAAAGAAGACACTTATGCTGTAGAATTTGTTGACGATAACTTTGAATTTAAAGACTTAAAACCGGAAGAAAAACCGGAATTACCCGATATCCAGAAATATGTCAATCAAAAATATCAAACCAATATGGCTTCTAATGCCATGCAAGACGAAAAGTCATTTGAAGAATTCAGACAACGTCACGAGCAAGCATTAAAAGATTTTTACGAAAACCGCGAAAAAGCACAAAATATAGATGCCGGTGAACAACCCCCCCAAAAAAAACAAGAAAAAAAGAAAGAAATCCGGTTTACAGGCAATAGTAACATCCGGTATTTTATCAAAAATCGTCACGATATTTATATGTCGAACCCGCTTTATACATGTCCTGAATACATGTCGGGCTTGGTTGTCGTAGATGTTGAATTAGACCCATCCGGAAAAGTAATTAAAGCCAAGTACAATCCCGAAAAATCAACCACCAAAGCCGAATGTTTGATTGAAAGTGCTGTCAATGCCGCATATGAGAGTTTTTTTAATGCTGATAACACAGCGCCTGTTATGCAAAGCGGCTATATTACCTATAATTTTTAATTCATATATTATTGGGTCAAGTTATGAATTTTTGTTTCTAATACTTTACCCCAAAAATTTTTCCCGACTATTTTTCCATTTCTGTCTATGAGGTACATGGCAGGCAAGCTTTTGACTTGGTAAGTTTTTAGAATTTGACGGGAACTGTCAATGAGTTGCAGCCAAGGTAAGCTGTCTTGTTGTAGGGCTTTTTTCCAAAAATACATATGCCGGTCGGTAGAAACCCCGATGATATTCAAACCTTGTGCATGATATTTTTGATACAATTTCAAATACGCCGGATTAGCCGCTTCGCGACAAGGGCGACACCACGATGCCCAAAAGTCTATGATTGTTACTTTGCCCATGCCTGCTTCAACCGGTATTTGATTGCCTAAACTGTCGGATAGTTCAAAATATGGGATATATTGTCCCGGCAATACGCCTTCTTGTTCGGGTTTGTGCAGGGCGATGTGGTAGTGAGGGGTGTTGTTGCAGGTGGTTACAAAAAACAAAAAAAATACCGCATATCTAATTCTAAACCAACTCAATCTCAAACTGTGTTAAATTGATAAAATCTTGTAAACGTTCCTTGACTTCCGGTTTGGTTAAACTTTCCAAGCGTTTGGTACCGAATTCTTCGACTGTAAAAGAGGCGAGATTCGACCCGCAGATAACGGCATTTTTCATGGCATTAAAGCTGATATCTTCGAGCTGTGCTAATTTGCCTATAAAACCGCCGGCAAAGGTGTCGCCGGCACCGGTCGGGTCAAAGACATCTTCGAGCGGTAGCGCCGGAGCAAAAAAGATATTTTTATCGTGAAATAGCAAGGCGCCATGCTCACCTTTTTTGATAATCAAATATTTGGGTCCCATAGCTTGAATGGTTTTGGCAGCTCGCACCAAAGAATAATCTTTGCTTAACTGACGGGCTTCTTCGTCATTGATGATAAGAATGTCAATGTTTTTTAAGACAGTCATTAAATCATCCCAAGCCGTATCCATCCAAAAATTCATCGTATCGAGTGCAATAAGTTTCGGGCGTGTGGTCATTTGGTCAATCACCGATTGTTGAATAGCCGGATGTAAATTGCCTAGCATTAAAAAATCGGCATCTTTGTATGTATCGGGAACTACCGGTTTAAAATGTGCTAAACAATTAACTTCTGTTACCAGCGTATCGCGTTTGTTTAAGTCGTTGTGATATTTGCCTTTCCAATAAAAAGTTTTTTCATCTTCTAGTTTTTCAATACCCGAAATGTCGATATTACGGTCCATAAATTTTTGTAAAAAATCATCCGGAAAATCATGACCGATTACCGAAACAATGCCGACTTGACCGGTCAATTTTTTGGCAGCCATTGAAATATATGAAGCAGAGCCACCAAGAATTTTTCCGGTTTCGCCAAAAGGTGTAATGATTTCGTCAAAAGCAACCGTCCCAACCGTAAGAATTTTAGACATACTGAAAATATTGGTTAATTTATGTTGCGAAAATAATTTTTTTTCATTGTTTTTCAAGTTTTTTATTTAAAAGTTTTTAACAATAGATAAACATTAATAAAAAACTGCTGTATCCGGTGTTCGGCACTAATAATTAGAAAATAAGTTACGATGCCTAAATTCCTCAAATATCCAAAACATACATTCCCGTTTCATTTATTTTTAATAAATTTAGCCTTTTAAACAATACCTGTGAGTTTAGTAAAAAGATTTGCCAAGGATACCGCCATTTATGGCATTGCCGCTGTTTTGCCCAAACTGATCAATGTCTTATTGGTCAGACTGCATACCGGCATCTTAAATCCGAAAGCTTATTCTGACAATACACAGTTTTATATTTATGCCACCTATTTTAATGTGTTACTAACGCTTGGTATGGAAACGGCATTCTTTCGTTTTTTTACCAAATACAAAGACAATCCGAAAGTTGCACAAACCGCATTTACGACCATTTTATTAAATAGTTTTTG
This sequence comes from Flavobacteriaceae bacterium, assembly GCA_015489265.1. Classification (GTDB taxonomy): domain Bacteria; phylum Bacteroidota; class Bacteroidia; order Flavobacteriales; family Flavobacteriaceae; genus WGBX01. The sequence goes on from WFZY01000355.1 coordinate 7,085, forward strand.
CTTTTTAACGTTGTTTTTGCTTTTTGCCGACCAACTTTCTGCTTTTTTAGAAATTGATAAAAGCTATTTTCAAATATTGGTAAGTATTTTAATATTAGATACTTTGGTGGTAATTCCATATGCTTACTTACGCGTCACCCATCGACCTATTCGATTTGCTTTTTACAGGTTATTTAACATTACGGTTTATGCTATTTTAAATGTCATTTTCTTGTGGTGGATTCCTAAACTGACAGCCGCCGGCAGATTAAGTGCAAAAGCGGCAGCGTTATACAATGAACATCCCAAAGTTATCTATATTTTTATTGCCAATTTGATTGCCAGCTTCTTAACTTTTGTCTTGTTTTTACCGGTGTTAAGACGTTTTAAACTGGGCATTGATAAGAGTTTGCTCAAAAAAATGTTGGCTTATGGGATCCCTATTATGATTGCCGGCTTGGCATATGCCACCAATGAGAATCTCGATAAATTGTTAATCGGTCGGTTGCTCGATAAAGAAACCATGGGGGTTTATGCGGCGGTTTACAAGATAGGTGTATTGATGTCACTATATGTTACGGCTTTTCGTTTGGGCGCCGAGCCCTACTTTTTCAGTCAGCACAAAGCCGATAACGCCAAAGAACAATATGCACATATTTTGTTGTGGTTTACCATTCTGGGTGCGGTGTTTATGGTTGCCGTGATGGCATTTTTAGACATAATTGTACATTTGTTAATCGGTCAAACGGTTTACTTAAAAGCACTTAATATTGTACCGGTAATTTTGACCGCTTATCTTTTATTCGGTATTTATAACAACTTGTCGGTGTGGTACAAGTTGACTGACCGGACCCGGTATGCCATGTTTTTATCTATTACAGGCGCCATCATTACCATTGTATTTAATATCGTAATGATTCCTAAAATCGGGTATATGGCATCAGCTTGGGCAACTTTGGCGGCTTACGGCACTATGAGTATTTTATCTTATTTACTGGGAAGAAAATACTACAAAGTACCTTATGAGAGTTTTAAAATTATCTTTTACGTATTGTCTTCAGCTTTAACCGGATTTGTTATTTTTCGCTATTTTTATGACAATTATCCCGTTAAAATCGGACTGCTTCTATTGTATATTGCAATGGTCGGCATTTTAGAACGCAAAAAAATAAGACAGTTGTAAAAAAAATCGCATTTTTTCAAATTAGAAGCAATAATTTGGTTAGAAATAATATAAGGATTAAGGAACATTTATATGCTATGAAGTACAATAAAATACTCATATCCTCAAATAATTAATAATCACTAAATTTGCAGTACAACCATAGTTTAAAAATAAACAAATGAAAAACAATATTCTAATTTTCAGTTTAATCTTATTATTCTCTTTTCAAGTCAATGCTCAAAAGAAAACTAAAAAAATCGGTTTTTACGGTGGCTTCGGATTAAGTTTGGGCACCGGCTATACCTATATTAGTTTGCAACCCGGGATTACTTATCCGCTTTTTGATAAATTCAGGCTCGGTGCCGGCGTGCAATATACTTATCTCAAATCCAATAAATCTTATTACGGGGTTAATTACAAATATAATATTTACGGCTTTAACGCCATGGCGTTATTTAATCCTTATAAAGAATTGGAAATATCAGTAGAATTTGAAGATCTGTATGTCAATCAAAATTATAATAGCATTAGTAATAAATTTTGGTCGCCGGCATTATTCGGCGGCTTGGGTTATTGTTATGGACCAGTTGTAGCCGGATTCAAATACAATTTTTTATATAACCCCAAAACAAGCGTTTATCAAGATGCTTTTATTCCCTTTATCCG
>WFZY01000356.1 GCA_015489265.1 Flavobacteriaceae bacterium
CTTATACCGCTGATGCAAATTATGCTGCTGCTAACCAAGTGGTTTATAAAGGAACCGGCAATAACCTAACTGTTAACAATTTAACCAATGGAACTACCTATTATTTTGAAATTTTTGTCCGTAAAGGCACTGAATGGAGTTCCGGAATTGAAGTTTCAACAACACCGGTACAGGCGACAGAATTTCAACCCGGACAATTGGTTTTTGTCGGTTATGACGGGCAATATAAAAGTGCCGGTGCAGATGATGAATATCTGATTGCCACACTAGTCGATATTGAACCCGGAACAACCTTTTCATTGGTCAATTCCAGATATGAAGCCGGTGCACCGGCAAATGTCAGAACCGATAAATGGGGTGGTGCCGGTGATGATGCTTCAGACAATCCGGGAGTAGCCGAAATAACTTATAACGGCACCAACAATATTCCTGCCGGTTCCATTTTAAGATTACATACATTATATAATACCACCTTTTTAGATTATGTAGGAGTCATTACCGAAACTACCGAAACTGACCAAACCACTGATTTTTCTGCCTCTTTGGTTTATGGGACAACGTCAATTCCAAATATTTCATCAAGTGGTTCAGATCAGTTGTTTTTAGTTCAAGGGGTCTTTATCTTTGATGGTAGTGCAGATTCGCAGCAGGCTAATTACACTCTAAAAGGTACTTTATTACATGGCATTACCAATAGAGCTGCTTGGGTACCTTTTACAAATGCCTGTAATGGAGATAGTTCCGGAGGAAATTCCCGTGAATCTCGATTACCATCGTCATTGAATTGTTTCAATGTCGAATATTCTGATGCAAGCGCTATAAGTGGTTTTTATCAAAATGATGAAATTCATACCGGTTCATTTAGAGATATCATTCTCGGCATAAGTAACGCAACCCATTGGACCTTAGGAACCGATAGATACAACCTTGACCCAACAACTACTAACGGTACCGATGCCGGTCATACCTTTACGATTTCCGGTGGACATAATCCCGGTACTTGGGTCTCAACAACCGACACAAATTGGTTTAATTGTAGTAACTGGGAAACCTTGGCTGTTCCTGATGCCAATACTGATGTAACTTTAGATGCTAATAGTTCGGTAAATGCCGTAATTGATGCCAATGCTACTTATGCCGAATTGTTTAACGGTCAAGCGGTTTGTCGTAATTTATCTATTTCCAATCTTGCAGTCGTTGCCGAAGGAACCGGCACTTTAATTGTCAATGGTAATTTGGATATTTCAGGAACAGGTATATTAGATGCTGATGATAATGATGATACAATACCCGATGCCGACATTAGTATTTACGGTAACATGACGACTGCAAATACCAATAGCTTTTTACAAGGTAATAGTACTGTTAGATTTGTAGGAACAACAGCACAAACTGTTTCATGCAATACCGGAAATGACACAGAAGAATTTTACAATTTAGAAATTAACAATCCCACAGGCGTAACTTTCAATAGTGGTAATATTCATGCGCAGCACGACTTAAATATCTTACAAGACACCCCTATTGATATAGCCGATGGGCACTATTTACTTGCCGGACATAATTTGGTCAATGATGTGGACATCACTATTCAAAATGAAGGAAGTTTAGTGCAAACCGATGATACCGGAAGTATTTCAGGTACCGGCACCTTTAAATTAAATAAAACCAGCTTGCCACTCAATCATTTCTATGATTATGTCTATTGGTCATCACCTTTAAATTCAACCACATTTACTTTGGGAGATATTTTGCCCAATGCTTGGGGATATTACAGATTTGACCCTAATGAAGCGAATAACGGTCATACCTATCCGGGCTGGGTTATGTTATCAGCTGCTGATATACCGCAAAGAGGTATTGGTTATGCCGTTTCTGCTGCAAACGGTACTAATGGCTCGATACAAATTTCAACTTCTTTTGTAAAAAATAATGACCCGTTTAACAATGGTATTATTACGGTTCCAATCTTGAAAAAAGGTGGCCCCGGACTCATAGGTGACTATAATTTGCTTGGAAACCCATATCCGTCAGCTATTGATTTTAATGCTTTAGCCAATGACAATGCAGCCATTAACGGAGCTTACTATTTATGGACCAATTGTGCCGGACTATCAGGTAATCATCATCAAGATAGTGGTTATACCACTTATTCGGTTTCCGGCACCAGTGTACAAGCTTGTAGTACCGGAGCACAAGCCGGACGCTATATTGCTACAGCACAAGGTTTTATGGTAGAAGCCAATACCGATAATGCTAATCTAAGCTTTCATAACAGTCAACGTGTACTTGGAAATAACAATAATTTCCTTAACAGACCAACACAAGATAGAGATATTCTTTGGTTAGACATGGTTGATGATACCGGTCATTTTACACAAGCAGCCATAGGTTTTTATGACGGTGCAACCACGGGATTTGACCGTTTGTATGATGCTAGAAGCATGAACGCCGGCAATGGTTATGCGCTTTATGCCGTAAATGCTAATGACAAATTGGTCATTCAAGCTTTACCGCGTCAAAATATAGAAAATACTGTAGTGGCTTTAGGTGTTGAAATATCCGATACGGCAGATGTCAATTTACAATTGAACCATTTGGAAGGTTTTGATGATTTTGATATTTACCTAAAAGACAATCTATTAGGGATAACTCATAATCTCAAAACAGGAACTTATACAGTACATCTAAATGCCGGTATTTATGAAAACCGTTTTGAATTGATATTTAATAGAACTCTTGGTATTGAAGACCAAGCAAGCACGTCAGAGTTATTGTTAAGTCAACATAATGGCATTTTCAAATTATGGCATTCCAACGATGTTATCATGCAACAAGTGCAAGTATATAATGTAGCAGGTCAATTACTCTATAAGAAAGATGACATTAATAGTCCCGAAACAGAAATCAATTTGAACAAATTAGCCAAAGGAAATTTATTAATCTTTAAGGTACTGGATAAAAATGGGCAAACAACTGTCAAAAAGGCGGTAAAATTATAATATTAAATTTTCTAAAACTCTAAAACCTGTCAAGTTTGTGCTTGGCAGGTTTTTTGTAGTTTTGTATCAAATTAAAAAAAAGAAAATTATGTTTGGAAAAATGTTTGATATCATTGGTAAACTCGATGAAGCCAAAAAAAATGTTGAAGAAGCCAGAAAACGCCTCGATACTATTTTAGTCGATGCCGAAGCAGGCAACGGCATGGTCAAAGTATCCGTAACCGGTAACAGAGTACTCAAAAACTTAAGTATTGCCGATGAAGCCATGCAAGACAAAGAAATATTGGAAGATTATTTAACTATCGCCTTAAATAAAGCTTTGGAAAAAGCCGGTAAAATACAAGAAACCGAGCTCAAAAATGCCGCTAAAGATGCAATGCCCAATATTCCCGGGTTGGATGGTTTATTGTAATTTTATTTGTAACATCAGCTAAGGTCTTTTCTAAAACACGAAGCAGATTGATACAATATGCAAAATTTTACATCTAATCTTTTTATCAATTCGTTAAATATCAATTAGAGATTCCTTATGAAGTGGAAATCTTATACAATATTTCCTGCAAAACACTAAAATCATCAGTTCCCGATGAAAAATTTTTACTAAATTTTCAATTAAATCATTAAAATTACAACTTATGTCTTTAGAACAAAAAATAATGACTGAACTCAAAACAGCCATGAAAGCCAAAAACACAACCGCATTAGAAGCCCTACGAGCAGTTAAATCTGCTATTTTACTTGAAAAAACCAAGGGAAAATCAAAGGAATTAACCGAAGCAAACGAAATGAAACTCTTACAAAAATTAGTCAAACAACGTCGCGAAAGTGCTGAAATTTACACCCAACAAAATCGTCCCGATTTAGCCCAAACCGAACTCGATCAAGTGGCTATTATCGAAAAG
>WFZY01000357.1 GCA_015489265.1 Flavobacteriaceae bacterium
CTAACCAAAGATAACCAAGGAAATATTACCGAAACTTCTCACGGTTTATTCCGCTTTGTCCCCATGCTTGCAAATAAAGAATAGCCATCCATTAAATGTAAATAAAGAAATTGAAATACACTTTATCATTTTCACTAGGCACTTTCCACTTTCCCCTTCGCACTTCGCACTTTGTCGCTTTCCACTTTCCACTTTCCACTTCGCACTTTGTCGATTTCCACTTTCCCCTTCACACTTCGCCCTTCGCACTTTGTCGCTTTCCACTTTCCACTTATAACTAAAGACTATTCCAAATCCCGCCATGCTTTCTTATCGACTACCGTGGCATTTTGAAGTTTGACAACGCCCGGATTGCTGCGAATCATGGTTTTGAGTGTCGTAGCATCGGTTAAGTATAAAGGAAAATCGAATTTTTTAGCAATATCATCATCAATAATAGCAAACATCCCGATAACTTTTTTGCCTTGTTTCTGTAATTTTTTGGCATAAGCATTAATTTTAGCTATAGCTTTGGGACTGATATTTTCAGGATCGGATGATATGATTAAATATATTTCATCCGATTTTAAAACCTGTTCGGTGATATCGCCTTCCGTATCGTTTTCAATGCTGAAATCATGAATCGGTGGGGTGTAAGCTTCTTGTAGTGTGATGGTTTTTCTATCTACAAATTCTGCCCCTTTGATATTCCATGGTTCATCGGCATTGGTATATTCTTTAACTTTTCCGTTCACTTTATAGTACCAAATATCTTTAAACTTTCCTTGTGGGGCATCGGGTGGAATACGCATACCTTGTTCTATATTTTTACCGATGGCGTAAGGACGAAAATCGATTAAAGGCAGATGTCTAATGGTATAAATCATCACTAGCAAAGCTGACAATGCCAAACCGTGAGCCAATCCTGTTCCCAATCGTTTATTAAATAGCGGGCTAATATTTTTACGATATTTATTCAATATTAAGATGAAACTAATCAAGATGACATTTTTATAAAAAGTTTCCCAATTGGACAATTTTACGGCGTCGCCAAAACAGCCGCAGTCCGTGACCTTGTTGTAGTAAGCCGAATACCATGTTAAGAATAAAAAAACAGTAATCAAAATAAGTAATGCACGAAGCGTAAATTTGACTTTGTATCCCAATAGAAGCCAAATTCCCAAAATGAATTCAGACCATATCAAGAAAATAGAAATTTGCAAGGCATAAGGCGATAAGAACGTGAGATTTAAGACATCTTCACTAAAATACTCGAGCATTTTAATCTTGGTCCCAACAGGGTCAATCATTTTGACAAAGCCCGAAAATATAAAGGTCAGTGCTACTATAAACCGGATAAGTTGAATTAGGATTTTCATTCTATTTGTAATTTATGTTACAAAAATAAGTTTAGTTAAACCGTTAAGCAAATTTATTTTACGAAATTAGTTTTTTTTAATGATTTTGTCCTATTTATAACAGCTAAATATTTTTTATAAATAATCCAACTTATTTAGGGATTTACAAAAATCTGACATCTGAAATGATAATTATTCACTTTATAAAATTGTTAGCAGGAATAAATTTTGAAGTACATGCCATTATCAATTCATCAATTCATCAAATCAACAGGCAATCTTGATACTAACTTAATACGCAATTAAAAATTTTAATGTAATTTTGCCATATAAATTAAAGGAATGGAAATAGCATTAATATCACACGATGGCAAAAAACCGGAAATGGTCCGGTTTATTATGGAACACAAAGCGGAATTGTTGCAAAAGAATGTTAAAATCATTGCCACCGGTACGACCGGAAAATATATAGAAGAAACCGGTTTAAAGGTTACCCGTATGTTGTCCGGTCCTTTGGGGGGCGATGCACAAATCGGCGCTCGTGTAGCCGAAGGCAAAACCCAATTGGTAGTATTCTTTCGCGACCCGCTAGACAAACATCCGCACGAACCCGATATTTCTATGTTAATGCGACTGTGTGATGTGCATAATGTGCCTTTGGCGACCAATCCGGCTACCGCAAATTTGTTGTTTAAAGCGGTGTTTGGAAGTTGATTTTAGCTCGGGTCTTGCATTATTATAAAGCATTGAGTAATAAGATGTTATTTTAAACTTTGATGTTTATTGTATATTTAATATTCATTGTTAACTTTTCACTTTCAACTAAACTTATCTAAACTCGCAAGACCTGCCAGGTTTTAAAAACCTAGCAGGTCTGGTTAAATAAAAAGAATTTGGTACATGCCCCTATCAATACAACTTTCGTTATCAGAACCTTACTTTTAACATTTGACTGTTAATAACTATTTGTTAAATATCCTTTTTTATAACCCCGATTTACGTATTTTTGTAGTAACACAAATAAACGATTATGTCGCAAGATTATAACTATGATGAATTGATTCGTCGTTTTGAAGCTATGTTACAAACCAATGAAAGCTTCTTTTTCGACTTGGAAGATTTTTTGGATATTATAGATTTTTATATCAATTCCGGTAACTATAATATGGCACAAAAAGCCATAAATATCGGTTTGCAACAATATGAACGGAACATAGATATTCTACTATACAAAGCCGAATTATTTTCATTAAATGACCAACTTGAAAATGCCGAACGACTCTTAAACGATTTGCGTTTGCTAGAGCCGGAACGCCTTGAAATACCGATGTTGGAAGCCGAAATTTATTCGCGTAAGCATCTGCACAAAAAAGCCATTGCGGCTTTGCAACGGGCTTTGGTTTTGCCCGATGCCGAACCGGCGGAAATATATGAAATGATGACGGTAGAACATTTGTATCTCGACAATTATAATGATGCGTTACAAATGGCTATCCTTGCTTTGAAACACGATCCTGATAGTTCGATGTCGCTTTTTAATGCGATTTCTTGTTTCGATTTGACCGACCGGTCGGAAGAAGCCATTGGCTTTCTCGAAAATTTTCTGCAAAAAAATCCTTTTAGTGAAGTCGGATGGAGTTTGCTAGCCAAAAAATACATCGATAAGGCACAGTATAAAAAAGCTCTGAAAGCAATTGATTTTGCCATTGCCATTGATGATAAATTCATTGGCGCTTACTATGATAAAGCATACATTTTTTCCAAATTAAGACGTTATGAAGAAGCGCTGATTTTTTATAAATTAACCTTGCAAATAGCTGACCCTACGGCATTTGCATTTTATCATATCGCTCGTATTTATCAACGGATGAATGATACTGATAATGCAGTTGAGTATTATTTGAAAGCCATCAACGAAGACCCCGGTCATTATAAATCATGGATAAAATTGGTGCAATTAAAAATGTCTTCCGGTGATTGGGACGCTGCTTTAGAAACCGCTAAAAAAGCTTTGGAAATAGTCAATAATCAAGCTTTATTTGAGTTATTAGGAGAAATTTATATCCAACTGAAAAATTGGGATAAAGCCATTCCGGCATTGGAAATGAGTTTGAAACTGGGCGAAACCAAATTGCCTATTATCTTAAAATTGTCCGATTTATACAAGCAAACCCATCAAATAGAAAAATTTAGAAATCTGTTACTCGAAGCCAAACAGCAATTCCCCGATTCCAAAGAAATTCAAAATCGTATGTCAGGACATTAAGGTAAATTAGTTCAAGTATCAAGTATAGGTTAATAAATTGAAAATGGATAATTAGAAACAAGTTTTTAGAAGTTAGAATTCTGCATTAGTAACAGAATTACAATGTGATAAATTAAAAACAATTATCAAACAGCAAAACACTATCGAAGTACATAAATCGCACTTTCTACTTTTCACTTCGCACTTGGTACTAATAAATTCCTCATTTCCTCAATTTACACGCAGAGATAAATTTTAAGCAGCAAACGAACAACAAATAACCAAGCATCCAATGAAGCAGTATAAAATCATCAATTATCACTAACTTTGCTGTAGATATAATTTAATGTATGAACAACAAGTTTTTCAATCCCGTTTTATTTTTAAAAGGTATGGCTATGGGTGCCGCCAATGTTATTCCCGGCGTGTCGGGTGGAACCATTGCTTTGATTACCGGTATTTATGAGCGTTTGATCAATGCCATCAAATCCTTTGATATGACTGCTTTAAAATTGTTGCTTAAATGGCGTTGGCGCGAACTGGCTAAACATATAGATTTGGCATTTGTATTACCCGTTGGATTGGGTTTGGTAACGGCTATTCTATCTTTGGCAAAGCTTTTTGCATTTTTATTTAAAAATTATCCGGTTTTTATTTGGGCATATTTTTTCGGATTGGTTTTGGCATCGGTCTATTTTGTCGGAAAAACCGTCAAACAATGGTACTGGGCAACCTATTTGAGTTTTGTCATCGGAACTTTGATTGCCATAGCAGTTACCATTTTGCATCCGGCGGTTGAAAATGACAATCCTTGGTATCTGTTTCTCAACGGTATCATTGCTATTATCAGTATGATTTTGCCCGGATTATCCGGCTCTTTTGTACTGATTTTATTAGGTAATTACCAATTAGTTGCTATCAACGGTATCAATCATTTAAACCTGAAAGTTTTATTACCTTTTGCAGCCGGTGCTATAGTCGGATTGATAGGGTTTTCGCATATTTTATCTTGGTTGTTTAAACGCTTCCGGCACCAAACCATTGCTTTATTAACCGGCTTTATTTTGGGGTCGTTAAGTATTTTGTGGCCTTGGAAAAAAGCGGTTTATTTACTGCAAAATAACCAAGTTGTAACCAAACACGGCAAGCCGGTGGTATCTTATTATGAGCAAATTTTACCAACGCATTTCAATACCGAATTTTGGTTGGCAATATTGATGATGATTCTCGGTATTGTCAGTATCGTTTGGATAGAAAAAGTGTCAGGAAACAACGAACTTGCAACATCATGAAACTCAACATATTAGGTTTAATCGGATATCCTTTAACACACTCGTTTTCAAAGCGATATTTTACAGAAAAATTTGAAAATGAAGGTGTTATGGATTATGTTTACCGGAATTTTGAATTGTCTGACATCAATTATTTTCCCGAATTATTAAAAAAACATCCGGATATTACCGGTTTAAATGTTACCATACCTTACAAAGAAAAAATTTTAAATTTTGTAGATGAATTTTCGCCTGAAGTTAAAGCTGTTGGTGCGGCTAATACGTTGCAGATTCATCCCGAAACAAAAAAAATAACGGCTTATAATACTGATATTTACGGTTTTAAACAGAGCTTGTTGCCTTATTTGAAACCTGAACATCGTAGGGCTTTGATTCTCGGAACCGGCGGCGCTGCCAAAGCCGTCGCTTACACTTTAAGACAATTGGATATTGATGCGGTTATGGTATCACGCAAACCAAAAAATACTTCACAATTAGCTTATACCGATTTGAATGAAAAAATTGTTAAATCACATTTATTGGTAGTTAATACGACACCTTTAGGACAATTTCCCCATACAGAAAAAAGCCCGGCATTTCCTTACGATTTTATTACAAAAAAGCATTTATTTTACGATTTAATTTACAATCCTGCTAAAACCACTTTTCTGCAACATGCCGAAAATCAGGGTGCTGTTATTTGTAATGGCTTGAATATGTTGCAATTACAAGCCGAAAAAGCTTGGCAAATTTGGTCGCAACATAGTGCTTTATAATTCAAAAAAAATTGTTAAATTTCGCTTCTAAAAATTAATCGGTAAATTTACTATTATGGTAGAAGAAAGAGACGAAAACCTGCAAGCTGCAGATGGAAAGAATGAGTCCGCGGAAACTCAAAACAATTCCGTAGAAAACACGCAACCGGAAGCACAAGCTTCGGCTGAAGAAGCAATCGAAAAAAGTGAAGACGAGCATGTAAAACTACTGTCTGAAAAGTCGGTTGACGAAGTCGTTGATGAGATAGAACAACATGTCGCTTCGGAATCGGAAGAAGACAAAGAAATCCACGAAACGCAACCGGAAGAAGAACACATTCCGTTGTTATCGTATAAAGATTTTGAGATTCCCGCTTTGCTCAATGAAGCCAAAAGTTTGTTGGAAAGTTATCCGGTGCAAAAAATCAAAAAACATTTTGACGAAATCAAATCTGCCTTTGAAGACAAGGTGTATCAATTAACCCAAGAGTTTAAAGAAGCCCATCCGGATGCCGATACAGTTGATTTAAAGATTCCGGAAATCAAAGAGTTGAAATTTGTTTTCAAAGATTATAAAAATAAATTATATGCTTATCGCAAAGAGATTCAAGAGCGCTTGGAAGCTAATTTGAAAAAGCGTGAAGACTTAATTGATGAGCTGAAACATATCATTGATTCTACCGAATATTCTTTTGATGAACGCATCAAAAAGTTTAAGGACATTCAAAAACAATGGCGTACAGCCGGTAGTATTCCGCGTGCCAAGTACACCGATATATGGCAGACGTTTAAACATCATGAAGAACGTTTTTACGATTTGCTCGATTTAGACCGTGATTATCGCGATAAAGTTTTCCAAGAAAATTTGGCACAAAAACAAGCCATTATCGATGAAGCCAAAAAGTTATTAGATGATGACGATGTGCACCGCACTTTTAAGGAATTGCAAATGCTTCATAAAAAATGGAAAGAAGAAACCGGTCCGGTCGCAAGGGAATATCGCGAAAAAATTTGGGAAGAATTTAAAGCGGTTACCAAACAAATTCATGATAAAAGACGTGATTTTTATAAAAAATTAAAAGAAGAATTTGCCGACAATCTTGTCAAAAAACAAGAGATTATTGAAAAACTCAAAGAATTAACCGCTGAAATTCCCGAAACGCATAAAGACTGGCAACAAAAAATCAAGCGGGTAGAAGCGCTGCGCGAACAGTTTTATCAACTCGGTTTTGTACCGAAAAAAAACAGAGAAGAAATTTGGGATGCTTTTAAATCAACCATTAAAGAATTTAATAAGCACAAAAACAATTTCTACAAATCTTTAAAAGAGCTGCAAAAGGAGAATTTGGACAAAAAAATGGCATTGATTAAAATTGCCGAAGAACTTAAAGATAGCGAAGACTGGGAAACTGCCACTCAAAAATTTAAAGAGATACAAGAAGATTGGAAAAAAATAGGACATGTACCGCGTAAATATTCCGAAAAAATATGGCAACAATTCCGCGAAGCTTGTAACTATTATTTTGACCGTTATTACGCTCATAAACGTTCAGAAAAAAGCGAAGAGTACGAAAATTTTATCAAGAAGAAAGACTATTTTACCAAACTGAAAGAGCAGTTTAAAGATGCCGATGGCGAAGCCGGTTATACAATCGATGATATTAAAAAAATAGTTGCCGAATGGAAAACATTGGGCTATGTGCCTGATAATAAACATTATATTAATGTCAAATTTAACAAGTTTATCAATAACTTGTATGATAAATTACATATTGACAAACGCGAATTGTCATTCTTGAAATTTAAAAATACCGTTGATCAATATTTGGAAGATGAAAATTATCGTAAATTGGATTCTGAAAAACGTTATGTACGTCAAAAAATTGAAAGTATTTTAAAAGAAATAGAACAGTTGGAAAATAATATGATGTTTGTCAAATCTGATGATGATAATAATCCGTTTAAGAAAGAAGCCGAGAAAAATTTGACTAAAAATAAGGAAATATTGGATTTTTGGAAGAAAAAATTGCAGTATTTGGAATCTTTGGATTATTAATTAGTTTAATTAGTTGCAATACAATGAAGTACAGTATTAGTTTAATTCTTATAATATTAGGCGTTGTATTTGTGTCAGGTCAGGATTTGGATATTTATAAACATCAAAAAAATTCCAATTTTGATTTACCCGCGATACCTAAAGATATGACCTATGAAGAGTTTAAAATCTTAAGTACCGATTTGCGAATGCAAGATATGATGATAGCGACCATTTTGCCCGGACACATTCATTTTAAAATCGGTGAAAAAAAAGCCGGTTATTATATTTTGGGAACGCGGTCACTGGGGTATTTAGGTTGGGTTTATTTATCTCTTACCGATAAATCTTTGACCAAAATTATCTTACTGGATAATGCCGGATTAAGTGGCACCATTTCAACAGGCGATTTGATTGTTGCTTATGGCTCTTTAGCATTAATTGTCGGTAGTTATCTGTATGATTGGATTCATGGAAAATACCGGTTAGACGACAAGCAAAACCGAATCCGGTACAAATATGCCCGCAAAAAAGTACAACTCGGATTAAATCTTATAAAAAGCGACAGGTATCAATATCCGGGAATTCGTTTGGCATATAATTTTTAACATAATAATGGAATAAATGGGTAAAAAAATTTGAAATTACATCGTAAAAATTTATCTTTGCCCGTCAAAATAATAACGAACTGAAAAAAACAGAAGAGAATGCGAAATAAAGGACTCGTAATAGTATTTGCTACTATTTTAGGATTGATAAGTATTTATACCTTATCATTTACATTTAAAAGTAATCAAATCAGAAAAGAAGCCAAAGCTTATGCAGGGGGTGATTACAAAAAGGAAAAACATTTTTTAGATTCTTTATCTAACAAGCCGGTTTTTAGCATCTTAGGTTCTGATTTTACCTATAATGATGTTAAAAACAGAGAAATGAATCTCGGGCTTGACTTGCGAGGTGGTATCAATGTCATTTTGCAGGTTTCAGTAAAAGACATCTTAAAAAACTTGGCAAATAATACCAAAAATCCCATTTTTAATGAAGCGCTTGAGAAAGCAAGCGAAATGCAAAAAAGTAGTAACAAACCTTATATAGATTTGTTCTTTGAAGCTTTTGATAAATTAAACAGCCAATCCGACCATCCGGTAAAATTAAGTTCACCGGAAATTTTCGGTAACCGTGATTTGTCCGATGAGGTCAAGTTTAATATGCCGGACAGCGATGTAAAAAAAATCATTCGCAAAAAAGTGGATGATGCCATGGTCAGTGCTTTTGAAGTTTTGCGTAAACGGATTGACAAATTCGGTGTAACCCAACCCAATATCCAACGTTTGGGTAAATCCGGACGAATTTTAGTCGAATTAGCTGGCGCCAAAGATATAGAGCGCGTTAAAAAATTGTTGCAAAGTACCGCACAATTGGAATTTTGGCATGCTTTTAATGCCCAAGATGTTTTGCCTTATTTGCAACAATTAGACAAATATTATGCACAAAAACAACAAACCGCAAAAGATACGTCTAAAAAAGATGTTGATTCTTTATTGGTTGATGAAAAACAAAAAGAAAGTTTATTCAAATACTTAAAACCCGGTAGCTATTCAAGAGTTGGTGTGGTCAATATCAAAGATAAAGATCGAGTTGAGAAAATGCTCAACAGTCCGGAAGCTAAGAAATTATTACCGCCGCAACTCAAAGATATCAAATTTTTGTGGGGCAAACCCGAGAAAAAAAGTGATGTTGTTTACCTGTATGCCATTAAAGGTAACAGAGATAATATCCCCCCGATCAGTGGAGATGTGATTGTCGATGCACAATCGTCTTATGACCAATTCGGTAATCCTGCCGTAACCATGCAAATGAATGGCGCCGGTGCTAAGAAGTGGAAAGAAATGACCACACAGGCCTTTAATGATAAAACCGGTATCGCTATTGTTTTAGATAATATTGTTTATTCGGCACCCGGAGTCCATAACGGTCCTATTACCGGTGGGCGTTCTGAAATTACCGGAAACTTTTCATTAGAAGAAGCCAAAGATTTAGCCAACGTATTACGTGCCGGTAAATTGCCGGCAAAGGCAGACATTGTACAATCTGAAATTGTTGGTCCGTCACTTGGACACAAAGCTATTGAAGGCGGAAAATTGTCCTTTATTTTTGCATTCTTGTTGATTTTCATTTGGATGTTCGGATACTACGGTAAAGCCGGTTTGTTTTCAGATGTTGCCTTGATTTTAAACATCTTGTTTATTTTCGGTATTTTGGCGAGTTTGAATGCCGTTTTGACTTTACCCGGTTTGGCCGGTATCGTTTTAACCATTGGTATGGCGGTTGATGCTAACGTGTTGATATTTGAACGGATTCGCGAAGAAATGCGTCGTGGTAAATCTTTGCGTGATGCCGTTGATGACGGTTTTAGCAATGCTTTGTCATCTATTATTGATGCAAACCTTACCACCGCCTTAACCGGTATCATCTTATTGTTCTTTGGTACAGGCCCTATCAAAGGTTTTGCGACTACATTATTAATAGGTATCGGTACATCTTTATTTACAGCCATTTTTATAACTAGATTATTGATTGAATGGTATTTGTCTAAAGGTAAAAGCTTAACATTTGATACCAAAATATCACGTAATTGGTTTGCCGATGTTAAATTTGATTTCTTAGGCAAAAGAAAAATAGCCTATATGATTTCCGGTACAGTTATAGCAATCGGTTTGATTTCGATTTTTACTAATGGTTTGAATCCGGGTGTTGATTTTGTAGGTGGCCGTACTTATATAGTAGCTTTCGATAAAAAAATTAACGTAGAAGAAGCCCGTAAATCATTGGCTGATAAATTTGTTGATGAGAAAGGCAATAAATTTGCACCGGATGTTAAAAAATACGGTGGGGATAATCAATTGAAAATCACGACTAAATTTTTAATTGATAAAGAAGGGGAAAAAATTGACAACGAAGTACAAAAACGTTTGTTTGAGGGCTTGAAACAATTTTTTCCAAAGGGCTATACTTATGATGATTTTATCAGCAGTGATGAACATAAGAAAATAGGTCGTATGCAGTCGATAAAAGTTGGTCCTACGATAGCAGATGATATCAAAAAAGGGTCGGTATATGCCGTTTTGGGTTCCTTGTTTGTCGTTTTCTTGTATATCTTATTCCGGTTTAAAAAATGGCAATTTAGTGCCGGTGCCGTCATTGCGGTATTCCATGATGTTTTGGTCGTGTTAGGCGTCTTTTCATTGACTTGGCGTTTTGCACCATTCAATATGGAAATTGACCAGGCCTTTATTGCTGCTATCTTGACAGTTATCGGGTATTCGTTGAACGATACGGTGGTTATTTTTGACCGTATTCGTGAGTATTTTAAAGAACATCCATCTTGGCCAATGAATAAAAAAATCAATCAGGCATTGGATAGTACTTTGTCCCGTACCTTAAATACATCTTTAACAACTTTGATTACTTTGATTGCTATCTTTATTTTCGGTGGTGAAAGTATTCAAGGATTTGTATTTGCTTTAATCATTGGTGTTGTCGTCGGTACATATTCATCTTTATTCATAGCCACACCGATTATGTATGATTTGGCTGAAAAGGAAGCGAAGAAAAAGAAATAAAACTATTTAATTATAAACAAAAAAGCTGCTCAATATGGGCAGCTTTTTTGTTTATAAAACAGGATGCATTTTAATTGAGATAAATTTATCTTGCTTTATATCAAAAAAAATTAGATTTGTTCATCAGACCTGCTAGGTTTTCAAAACCTGGTAGGTCTTTGTAATTTGTGACCTAGTGTAGGTTTAACCAACCTGCAAGGTCTGGTCAAATTGTTGCTTATTGATATTTTATACCATTTCTAAATATAAAATAGTCCTAAAATAATTCTTAAGTCCAATTAGTAAATGTAACAATAGATTCTCCTTATGGTGATTGCCTGAAAATATCTTATATTTGCCGAAATTTTATCAAATAGCATACTTTATGAAAGCAGGAATTGTCGGTTTACCCAATGTCGGAAAATCAACCTTATTTAATTGTTTGTCTAATGCCAAAGCACAGTCGGCAAATTATCCTTTTTGTACTATTGAACCCAATGTAGGCGTTGTCAATGTACCGGATCCGCGCTTGGAAGTTTTGGAAAAAATAGTCAAACCGCAACGGGTTTTACCGGCAACAGTTGAAATAGTTGATATTGCCGGACTGGTCAAAGGGGCGAGTAAAGGTGAAGGTTTAGGTAACAAATTTTTGGCAAATATCAGAGAAACCGATGCCATTATTCACGTGTTACGTTGCTTTAACGATGACAATATTACACACGTAGAAGGAAGTGTTGA
>WFZY01000358.1 GCA_015489265.1 Flavobacteriaceae bacterium
TTTAAAATCCGTTTCAAGACACCAAATTTCATAAGCAAGTCTTTTCCCATTTCTATTTGTAATTTTTAGTACTGAAAATAAATCGTGAATTAAATCTGTAAATACAACATTTAATAACAAAATTCCTATCTTTGAAATAATAATTCTTATGATATGACTTTTAGTAATGCCGAAGCCCTTATTTTAGGGGTTATCACTTTTGTTTTAGGATTTATCACCGCCTATTTTTGGGTTAAACTCAATACCCAAAAATCTTTGAATAATGTGATAAAAACGTGGCAACAAAAGCAATTTGATTTAGAAAAACAAAAACACCAACAGGAAAAGGAATTTTTGTCACAACTGAATGATAAAAATAGAGAGATTGAAAAGTTGGAAATGCAACTCAAACATTGGGAAGATAAATGGCAAAACACCCGGGATGATTTTAAACAAAAGCAAATTGCCATGCAAAAAGAATTTGAATTGTTAGCGCAAAAAATTTTAGAAGAAAAATCGCAAAAATTTACAGCGCTCAATCAGGATAATATGAAACAAATTTTGACGCCGTTTCAAGAAGCAATGAAAGCTTTTAAAGAAAAAGTGGAACAAAATGAAAAAGAAAGTTTCGGACGACACCAAGCGCTACAAGAACAACTGAAAAATCTGCAAGAACTCAACCATAAATTGAGTCAGGAAGCGCTGAATCTGACCAAAGCACTCAAAGGTGAAAGTAAAACACAAGGTATTTGGGGCGAAACCATTTTAAACCGTCTGCTTGAAAAATCGGGCTTGGAAAAAAACCGGGAATATTTTGTGCAACAAAGTTTTAAAGCCGGTGATGAAACCGACCGGCAACGTGTACAACCCGATGTCATTATTCAATTACCCGACCGGAAAAAACTTATTATCGACGCCAAAGTATCTTTGACGGCTTACGAACGTTATATCAATGAGGATAATCCGAAGCAACAAGAAGTCTATATAAAGCAACATTTGGCATCATTAAAAGCACACATCAATGGTTTGGCAAAAAAATCTTACGACACGCTTTTGCAAGGTGAAACACCTGAATTTATACTGATGTTTATAGCAGTTGAACCCGCTTTTTCATTGGCTTTGAAAGAGGATACGGGATTGTATAATTATGCTTTTGAAAAAAATATTGTATTAGTTACACCTTCTACACTATTGGCAACTTTAAAAATTATAGACAATATGTGGCGTAATGAAAAACAGCGCAAAAATGCCATTGACATTGCGACACAAGCCGGGGCTTTATATGATAAATTTTACGGTTTAATCGTTGATTTGGAACAAGTTGGCAACAAATTGTCCGGAGCAGAACAAAGTTTTAATGCCGCTATGAATAAATTGCATACAGGCAAAGGCAACTTAATCAGTCGCGTGGAAAAATTGAAAAAACTCGGTGCCAAAGCTAAAAAGCAGTTGCCGGAACATGATGATATTTAAAGAATTGTTTTTGAATAATTATTGTATTTATCAGACCTACTAGGTTTTCAAAACCTAGCAGGTCTCTTTAATCATGTTTCTAAGCTTCATAATCAAATAAGTGCAAACCATAAAAGACATAAAAGAAAACAAAAGAAACAAACTTTTATGAACTTTTAATTCTTTTATGGTTCATGAAAAATAGAAAGTGTTAATTTACAAAACTATAAAAGGTGCAATTTATTAGACTACATATCAAAAATTTTAATTACAATAAAGCCAAAACATACCCCACGATAATTCCCGAAATCAAAATGTAGGATTCTCGGACATTTTTTAACCATATTTTTTGCAAGATTGCCAAACCTGTTAAAATGATAATCCCGAGAATAATTTGAGCGGTTTCAATCCCCAAGGCAAATTCGAGTAACGGCAGTATTTTACGGGATTGCCCGGCAATCATCAGTTTAAAATCCGAAGCAAATCCCAAGCCGTGAATCAGTCCGAAGAAAAATGAAAAATAATAATGCACGCGCGTCAGTGATTTGTGATCCGTCCAGATAATATTAGACAAAGCCGTAATCAAAATGGTGTATAAGATTAATGTGTCTATCAAGCTTTCATTGACATGAATAATCCCGAAAACCGACAAAAATAAACTGGTTGTATGAGCAATGGTAAACAGAGATACCAGATTGATAAGTTTTCGCCAGTCTTTAAAACTAAAAACCATAATCAAAGCCATTAAAAACAGAATATGATCAACAGATGACCAGCTGAGAATATGGTTTAAGCCCAATCTAAAATACAGTTCGAAATCAGTCATTGTCAGAAATGTTTTCGGGGAAAATATCTAAATTGTCTTTATAAGATTTCTTGTTTTTAAACATATTGTCCATAAAAATAACCAAAGCCGGCAGTAGCAACAAATTAGAAAACATTGCCATTAACAGAGTCAAGGAAATCAAACCGCCCAATGCTTTGGTGCCACCATAGTTAGAAAGTAGAAAGGTGGAAAATCCGAAAAACAGTACCACGGATGTATAAAACATGCTAACCCCGGTTTCTTTAAGCGCTTTGTAAACCGAGCGTTTGACCTGTCCTTTGTGCAGTTTCAGTTCGTGGCGTAATTTGGCTAAATAATGAATGGTATCATCAACCGAAATACCGAATGCGATACTAAATATCAAGATGGTGGACGGTTTGAGTGGAATACCGGCAAAACCCATAATGCCTGCTGTAATCATCAATGGTAAAATGTTGGGTATCAACGAAATGAGAGCCATTTTTAACGACCCGCCAAACATCCATGCAATGAAAATGAAAATCAAAACGATAGCCAATCCCAAGGAAATTATCAAATTATCGATTAAATAATGCGTGCCTTTCAAATACAATTTGGCTTGTCCCGTCATCAAAACTTGGTATTTTTTTGCCGGAAAATATTTGTGTTCTTTCATGGACAGATAGTCTTCAACCTTTTCCATTTGATCGGTTTCAATATCTTTCATAAAGGTTGTGATGCGCAAATAGCGTTGTAGTGAGTCGGTATAACTTTGCAGTAAACCGGCTTTATGCCCACTATTTTTTAAGTAGGGCATAATAAAATTCTTTTCATGCAACGACGGCAGTTGATAATATTGCGGATCCCCATTATAAAATGCCTGCTTAGCATATTTTGCCAGATTGACTAACGACACCGGACGCGACAATTCGGGCAAATCGGCAATTTCATCTTGAAAACGATCCATTCTTTTTAGAGTGGATAAATGCAATGCACCTTTTTTGCGTTTGGTATCTATCATAAATTCCAAAGGCAAAATGCCCCCGAACTCCCGTTCAAAAAACTTAATATCTTTATAAAAATCACGATTTTTTGGAAAATCCGCCAGCATACTACCGGATACTTTCATTTTGGTTGCACCTATAATACTGAAAATCAACAATAAAATGGCTATACCGAAAATCGCTTTTTGTTTATGACGCACGGTATTAATCAACCAATCGACAAATTGGTTAAGCCAAACGCTTTTATGGTGTTTTAAATGTTTGCTTTTTGGGGGTTTTTTGTAGCTGTAAATAATCGGTATCAATAAAATGGATAGGACAAAAATAGATAAAATAGACAGGGAAGCGACGACGCCAAACTCGCGTAACAAACTGTTATTAACGATGATAAAGGTAGCAAAACCAATAGCAGTAGTCACATTAGTCATCAATATGGCATTGCCGGTATTGCTGATAACGCGTTGTAAGGATTTGGCTTGATTGCCATGCAAAATAATTTCTTGCTGGTATTTATTGATTAAGAAAATAGCATTAGGCACGCCTATAACGATGACCAAAGGTGGAATAATAGCTGTTAAAATACTGATTTTAAAACCCAAAGTCCCCATAATACCAAAAGACCACATAACCCCTATACCGACTATCAACAATGAGATAAAAATAGGCGATGCCGAACGAAAGAAAAACCAAATAATAAAACCGGTTACCAATAATGACAGGATAATAAAAAACGGTATTTCTTTTTCTAAAACTCTAGCATTCAACGATTTGATATAAACCAATCCGGATGCTTTGATATCCGAATGCATCTGTTGCTCAAAGTTTTCAATTAATGGTTTAAGTGTTTCAGACACAAAAGACACCCGCTTTTTAGACGTAATAATACTACTTTTAATAGTCACAAAAGTTAAAATTGCTCCGGATTTTTTATTATAAATCAATCCATCAAAAAAAGGCAATGAATCAAATAAACGTTTTCTAATTAAACTTGCTTCTGCATCACTTTGAACTGGACCGGATAAGAAATCTCTTAATACAAACTTTTGATTGGTAGTATCTTTTTGTAAAACTTTTAAATTTTCGATAGAAACAACTTGTTCTACTTCCGGATAACTTCGTATTTTTTTTGACAAAGCTAACCAAGCATTAAGTTTGTCTTTGGTAAAAAAGCTTGAATCTTTGATGCCTAACAATACCAGATTGTTATCACTTTTAAAAACTTTTCTAAACCGGGCATATTCTTGGGCATAGGGGTCATCTTTGGGCAAGATGCTCTTTTGTGTATAGGATACTGACACATAACGCCATTGTGTCATAAAAAACAAACTTATGACAATGATCAAAAACAAAAAAAGTGCTTTGTTTCGTAAAATGATTCGTGCTAATTTATCCCAAAAATTCATCTCTTGAAATTTAGAACAAAATTACAATAAAGTTTGTAAAAGTTTATAATATCCATAATTTTTACAATTTAGCGGCAACTCATTTTAACAACAATAGGTTTTGCTATAGAAATTACCATCACAAATAATCTATAC
>WFZY01000359.1 GCA_015489265.1 Flavobacteriaceae bacterium
ATCGATGATATGCCGGTATGCCAGTTTAAATTTTTCCATACCGTCATATTCCGACGTGTCGCCGTAGCCGGTTTGGCTCGCTCCGTTATACGTAGCGTTCCAAGGAAACCAATCGCCATTAACTTCGGTTCCGAATTCAGCTAACAAAGGTGTATTGGCAGTTCGTGCCGCTATTGCCCAAGCTTTGATTTGATTGTCAAAACTTCCTGATAATATCCTATCCATTGTGTATTGCGGGTCGGGACCACCTTCATCAAAATTGCTACGGGGCATAATTCTGATAAAAGGCACCCTGCCGCTTGCCACTATGGTATTGACTTCTTGTGACGGAAAATGAATTCCTTGCGGACTAGTCCAATTATTGGAAAAATACGCCCAAGTAATGGGTTTGCCTGCCAAATTTTCAAAATTTGAAATAGCAGTTGTGCTGACGACATCTTCCGTACCGCCAAAATCCGGAAAAGCAGCGTGATATATTTGTCCGGCAGACGGTTTTTTCAATTTGTAAACGTCGCTTTGTTGCACCGTCTCATCCTTTTTGTCATCATCTTTTTTTTGACAAGCAAAAAGCAACAGGAAAATCAAAGCTATTAACGGCAATCTTTTCATTTTTAAATAATTATGGTAAATAATTCAGGTAATCATTACGTAATTGTTGTGCGGCAACCGCATTGGGTCCCGACGGACACATATGTTTGTAATATTGATAAATCACAATATTGCTTACCTTATCTTTAACGGCGTTTAATTTTTGTATCACGACATTGATGTCTTCGGGAACTTCTTGTCCGTTATCGTCGTGAAATACTTCGATATCGGCCCAGAAAGCACCTTTAAAATTATTGTTATACAAGGCATCGTTGGCTTTTTGGTAATAGGCTCCAACATCAGCCAAATTACAGTGATTGACGCCCACACCATCTTGTAAAATAAACAGTTCCACTTTGGCATCGGCTATGCCCGCCATAAAATCGCCAAAGCCATTGATATCGGTCAAATTTTGATTGAAAAACACCGAAATACCTACCGGTTTATGGCTAATTTCCTTGCAATATTCGGCAATCGGGTTGATTAAATTATTTTTTAAAATATTTCTATTCGTTGCATTTTGATAGTAATAGGGCGCCGGTTCTTGCGGAATATACCAAGCTTTAAACGCCGGTTTATTTTTATATTTTTGCCACAAATCATTGGCTATATCTTTGCATTTATTGACTTGCTGCGTCAAAACCGCTGTGTTGGTAGTATTGTTCCAATACGAATCGTCAAAATACAAACCGACTACCACGCCGATACCGTAAATATTGGCAGCATCTAGTAAATTTGACAAAGCTTGTGCGTGCAAATTGGTCGAAAACGAATTGTTGGCGTCAAACCAAGCTTCATCATTGTAAGCCGTAAACTGTATGATGACCGTCTTAATGCCTATTTCTTTCATCTCGTTCATATGCGCTTGCCACATTGCCGTTGTCCACCCGCTTTTATTCCAAAAATCGATAAAAGTGCCCTTGATATAAGGTGTGGTTGTGTTATTGCCGACTTGAATATAACTCAAATCCAATTCGTCAGATGGTGGATTGTTGTTGTCATCACCATCGTCCGGCTTGTGACAAGATAGCGCTAATAATGATAAAATGATGGATAAAAATAAGGTATGTTTGATTAGATGTTTCATTGGTTTGGTGGTTATCTGGTTAATCGGTTATCTGGTTATCTGGTTATTTGATGATATTGGTTATTTGGTTAAATAGTATTTGATGACCGGTGGCTTCGGTACATCTAGACAAAAGTCAGGACACCCAGCCCCCTTTGTTTCTGCTATTTAGGTCGCCGAGTAATCCCGATTGTTATCGGGATTGTACCGAGGCGCACTTTTTTTGCTTTCCACTCAAGACGCACGACAGTGCGTCTCTACCCGCACTATGTACTTTATCGCTTCCCACTTTCAACTTTCAACTTTTGAACTTTCAACTAAATAGCAAGCTACCGAAAATAATCGATAGCTCACCACTAACACAAACAAATTTATTTATCGATAACAAACTTTAAAGCCGTTTGTTGCTCACCGCTTTTTAACATTAAAATGTAAAGACCGCGTTGTAAATCAGATACATCAATAGAAAGGTGTTGTGAACCGGACATTAAGCTTTGTGCGCTTCTATTAAGGACTTCTTTACCGGTCATATCGTAAACGCTTAAAGCAATATCTTTACTGTTGGG
>WFZY01000360.1 GCA_015489265.1 Flavobacteriaceae bacterium
ACGGAGAGCCGCTTCCGGGTGTTAATATTGTTGTAAAAGGTACCAATACCGGTGCTACAACAGATTTTGACGGTAAATATACCATCAAAGCGGACAAAGGGCAAACCCTTATGTTCTCTTATGTGGGTTATAATTCCGTTGAAAAGAAAGTAGGAGACTCTAATGTCA
Source organism: Flavobacteriaceae bacterium (assembly GCA_015489265.1). Classification (GTDB taxonomy): domain Bacteria; phylum Bacteroidota; class Bacteroidia; order Flavobacteriales; family Flavobacteriaceae; genus WGBX01. Next base: position 169 of record WFZY01000360.1, read on the forward strand.
TCAATGTGAAATTAAAAGAAAGTTCTAATAAGCTTGATGAAGTAGTTGTTTCTGCTGTTGCAGGCGCAACCGAAAAGAAAAAATTGTCGGTTTCTGTTGTTTCTGTAAAAGCAAAGGATATCAATAGAGCTCCCGCACATTCAGCTGCAAGCGCACTTGAAGGAAAAGTTGCAGGTGTTTCAATTACGAATTTAGGACGCCCTGGTGCCGGAGCTGCTATAATTCTGAGGGGAGCAGCTAACTTATATGGATCTCAAACACCATTAATTATTGTTGATGGGGCTGTTTTAGAAGGAGGATTATCTGACATCAATGTTGACGATATAGCTAGCATGGAAGTTGTAAAAGGAGCTTCGGCTTCATCTTTCTATGGTTCAAAAGCAGGAAATGGTGTTATTGTAATAACAACTAAAAAAGGTAAAATTGGACAAACCAACATAACTGTTAGATCAGAAACTGGGTTTTCTAATATTTCAAAGTTTGTTAAAACTAATCAATCACATGATTATGTTTTAGCATCAGATTGGGAAGATTTTAAAGGTAAATACACCAAATATGATGGTGTTACGTATCCCAGCACATACAGAGGCGTATATGCTGCTGCTGGTCCTGATGCTGTTATAGCAGGACAACCTGTTCAAGAAGCAGATCACTATGCTGATAATCCATATGGTGTATATAATGATCATCAAAAAGAATTATTTAAAACTGGAATTAACCAAACATTATATACTTCGATTTCATCCGGAAATGAAAAGTCCCAATTATTTTTCTCCGCAGAAAAAACTAATTTAGAAGGTATCCTTAAAGAAGCAGAAGGGTATCAGAGAAGTAGTATTCGTGCAAATGTGGATGTAAAATTATTTGAATGGTTAAAATTTAATAGTGCCAATAATTTTATAATTGTTGATGATCATAGTCCTGTTGGAAGCAACCAACTATTTAGAACTTTTACAAGGTTGTCACCTGAGGCTAAATTAACCTTACCAAATCCGGATGGCCAACCATATTATTTCAAGCCGGAACCATGGGATTCTGAAATTGATAACCCATTATACGAATTATATATTAGGGATTCAAACATTAAGGATAATAAATTTATTGGAAGCTATAACTTGAACGCTAAAATAAATGATTGGTTAAATCTTGATTTAGGATATTCTTTCCAAAATGAAAATTATAAATACTTAAGAAATTATCCTTATACAAGATACACTACAACTGGAGATCCAATCGGATTTGGTTACAGTAAAGGTAGTTTGTATTCAAAGAATGCTTTAAATATAGCCCAAAAAGCACAAACATCATTGAATTTTAAAAAATCATTTAATGATTTAGATGTAACAGGAAAATTAAGTTATTTATTAGAAAATTATGACTATAAAGAAGTTGTTACTTCAGGACATGATTATCTATATAAAGATATTATCTCATTTGACAATTTTAAACCAGAAAACGTTACAGCATCATCAGATAATTCAGTAGAAAGGGCTCAAGATTATTTTGCAATTATAGGATTAGTCTATAAAGATAAATATATTTTAGATGCTTTATATAGAAAAGATGGGTCATCTATGTTCGGCTCTAATTACAGATGGAATGATTATTATAGAATTTCCGCAGCATACAGAATTAGCGAGGATATAAAAATTCCTGGAGTTCAAGAATTAAAAATACACGCCGCTCAGGGAACAGCTGGTCAAAGACCAGAATATGACTGGCGTTTTGAACGTGTACCTCTTGAATCGGGTAGTCTTTCAACTGATAGAATAAAAGGTAATCCTGATTTAAGACCTTCATTAACTTTAGAAACTGAAGTTGGTCTTAATGCAAGTTTCCTTGAAAGATTTGACCTAGATGTTACCTATTCACACCAAAATGTAACAGATCAATTTATGCTTGCAGATATTTTTGCTCCTGCTAATAATGGTTTTAATAAACAATGGTTAAATGTTGGAGATTTAGAATCTGAAACATTTGAAGCAAGTTTAAATTCTAAAATTTTTAAAGGTGATAAAATTAAATGGAATGTAGGGATTAACTTTACTAAATCTAAATCAACCATTAAAAAACTCAATGTTGCTAAACAAGACGTAGGCCCAGATGGTGGACAAATGTTTAGAATTGAAGAAGGTGTAGAATTTGGGACTATGTATGGTAGATCATTTGTAACTACATTAGATCAAATGGCACAGCAATTACCCGCTGGAGAAAACATTGATGATTATACAGTTAATAGTGATGGGGTAGTTGTTAAAAAAGCTGACATTGGTACCGTAAATGAAAAAGCTATTATTCTTGTTGATGAAAATGGAGTACCAGTTGTGGGCCCCATTGGTAATCAAAATCCTGATTTTAGAGTTGGTCTCACATCAAATTTAACTTATAAAAATGTAGGATTTTATATGCTTTGGGACTGGAAACAAGGTGGCGATGTTTATAATGTAAACAATCAATGGAATACAATAAAAAACAGAAGTGCAATGGTAGATCAAGCCGGTAAACCTGATAATGAAAAGAAAACCGTTGATTATTATCAATCTCTTTATGATGTGAACCAAACAAATGGTTTTTGGGTTGAAGATGGTTCATATGTTAAATTAAGAGAATTGTCTCTCTCTTATTCATTAGGTAAAAAATATCTATCAAACATTGCAAAAGGATTTTTTAAAGGTGCTAAAGTAAGTATTATTGGAAGAAACTTATTAACATTTACTAAATATTCCGGATGGGATCCAGAAGTGGCAAAATATGATTCAGATACAAAACAATACTTTGCTGTCGATTTTGGTGTATATCCAAATCAAAGATCATACGGAATGTCAATTGAGTTAAAATTTTAATTTAAAAAATGAAAAAAATGAAAAAAATAACAAAAATACTAATACCTTTAACACTAATTTTGGTGTTACTGAACTCATGTCAAAAAATGAGTTCAGATCTGGAGGTTGAAAGTAAAAATGACCCGGATGTTAAAACTTTGGCTAGTGATCCGGTTGCACTTCAAGCAGCAGCAGGTGATATATTTCACAACTGGTTTATGGCAATTTCTGATTATAATGGTCCTGGTGGAGCAATGAAAACGATGGCTGATGAAGCCACCTGTTCTTGGGGTAATATGGGGATGAAAGATTTATCAAGTGAACCAAGAACTGCTTTTAACAATACACCATCGTACTCTTATGAATACATAACAAGCGATTATTTTAACTCCTTGTATAGTGTTTTATCAGATGCCAATATGCTAGTTTATGCTGTTGAAAATAATACCGCAACTTTTGACGATCCTAATCAAATATTAATGGCTGGTAAAATGGGGCAAGCGTTATCTGTAGGATATCTTGCTTTAGTTTTTGATAGAGTATGGATTCCTCAAAATGGACAATCAGTTGAAGTAAATTACCAAGATGCAATGCATTGGGCTCTAGCAAGAATGGATGAAGCAATTGCTTTAGCAGATAGTGGTACTGGATTACCCGATGGATCTATACCTGGTGCTGATCTGACAGGACCTAGCGTATCCAAACTATTTAATAGTTTAGGTGCTAGAATGCTCGCCAATGTTGCAAGAAATTCAACTCAAAAAAGTCAAACGGATTGGGCTAAACTTGAACAATATGCATCTCATGGTATAACATCAGACTTTACAATTTTTATGGATGATACTAATTGGTATGATTTAATTCCTAAAACTTATTTGGTTTACCCCGGATGGGCACGCGTAGATTTAAGGGTTATTCATTTAATGGATCCTAACTACCCTGATTACTGGGATCCTGCAACATTATCAAGTTCACCATATTGGGATGCCGCTAACAATACTTTGTTGGAAGCTAATTCACCAGACTCAAGACTTCAAACTGATTTTCAATATTTGAGTTCTAACAATTTTAGACCTGAGAGAGGATTGTATCACTTTAGTTCTTATAGATACTCAAGATATGATCAATATATTACCGATTGGGTAATGGATCTTGTTGAATATACAAAAGCAGAAAATGACATGTATCTAGCTGAGGCAAAATTAGAGCAAGGTGATGTTGCTGGAGCTGCTGCAATTGTAAATGCCGGTACAAGAACTACTAGAGGTAATTTGCCACCCGTTGCAGCAAACGCAACAGATGTTAAAGAAGCTATTATGTATGAAAGATTTGTTGAATTTGGATTTTCAACAATGGGCATAAGTTTTTGGGAAATGAGAAGAAATGATTTACTTCAAGCCGGCACTTTATTACATTTCCCAGTCCCTGGTAAAGCATTAGCAACAATACCTGAACCTATTTATACATATGGAGGAACTGAAGGAACACCTGGAGAAGACTACTCAACAGGTGGATGGAGATAATCAAACTTATATTATAATAAAAAAACCGCCAAATTTGGCGGTTTTTTTATTACCCATAAACAAAATTAACATAAACAATTTCCTAAATATTATGTTAATTAATCCAAACATCAAACAATATAACATACCTTTGTTAATTAATCAAAACAACAAACAACAACAAAAATGAGATCACCACACAATTTTCATATACCCGTGATGGGTGTTGCTTATACTATAGATACGCCATTGAAAGTAGCTCCTTTCGGTATAGATTCTGTTATTTCACTAGTGGATAATGTGTTATTAGAAAAACTACGGGCAACCTATAGTGAAAAATTTAACTTGCCCTATAAAGAAATTTCTCAAAAAGCCGAAGACTATATGAGTAAACGTATTACGGCTTATCTCGATATGATCAACCAATTAACAACTGAAAAATTTGAGAGTTTAAAAAATAATTTTGAAGATAAAAAAACGGAAATATTTGATTATTTTGAACTATTACCGGAAACATCGACTTTGAAACAAAACTTTAAAAAAGTGGTTACAAAAAATGTTAAGGACATCAAACAATGGCTACACCAAAATATGGTTATGGGAAGCATTGATGTCAATATCATGACAAAAGTCGATAAAACCAATTATGACAAAAACGGGGAAGCACTGCCTCAAGCATTTAATGATGCCCATGCAGCACTCCGTGGCTATGCCAACAGTCAACTGGAATCGTCATTGGTATTGTCAGCCGGTATGAGTCCGCGACTGTATAGTTATATTGAAAATTTTGAAGACTTTTATCCTGACAAAACCGGTTATATCAAGAAAAAAATCATCCTTAAAGTCAGTGATTATCGTTCTGCCCTGATACAAGGCAAATTTTTGGCAAAAAAAGGTTTGTGGGTAAGTGAATACCGGATCGAATCCGGTTTAAATTGTGGCGGACATGCTTTTGCAACCGATGGTTATCTGATGGGACCTATCTTAGAAGAATTTAAGAACAACCGGACAAAGTTGATAGAAGATGTTTATGAAATTTTAGTTAAAGCTTTAGAACAAAAAGCCAAACCCATACCTAATAAACCTTTGTCTATGCGCGTAACCGCGCAAGGTGGCGTGGGCACTCATGACGAACATCAATTTTTAATCGAGCATTACCAGGTCGATAGTGTCGGTTGGGGAAGTCCGTTTCTATTAGTACCGGAAGCTACTACCGTAGATAAACAGACAATGCAAGATTTATCAAAAGCAGAAGAAAAAGATCTGTATTTGAGTAATATTTCGCCATTAGGCGTTCCATTCAACAGCTTACGCACGGCATCGGCAACCAGAAAAAAAATAGAAAAAGCCCAAAAAGGTCGTGCCGGCAGCAGTTGCCCTAAAGCATATTTGGTGTCCAATACGGAATATACCGAAAAACCTATTTGCACAGCTTCCAGACAATTTCAATATTTGAAACTGAAAGAGCTGGATAAAAAAAATCTACCTGAAAAATTATATCAAAATGAATTTGATAAGATTACTGATCCCGAATGTCTCTGTGTCGGCTTATCCGAACCGGCAATCGTCACGCACAAAATAGATTACAAAATCAAAGATAATGGTGTAACGGTATGTCCCGGACCCAATATGGCTTATTTCGATAAAATCGTTTCTATCAAAGATATGGTCGGGCATATATATGGAAAAGTCAATCTGCTTAGAAAATCTTACCGTCCCCACATGTTTGTTAAAGAATTAAATCTGTATATCAACTACTTAAAAAATGAAGTTGACGAACTTAAAACACCAATCGATAAGAAAAAAGCAAAATATCTAAAAAAATTCACTGACAATATGAATGCCGGTATTGCGTACTATCAAACATTATTTTCTAAAAGCAAAAATAATTGGTCAAAAACTAAAGATAGTGTTTTGAGAGACTTACAAATTTCTATGCAAAAAATGGATACACTAAAAGAAAAAATAGAAAAAATAATTATCGAATAAGTTTAATAATAGCAGAAAAAACATAGAAATATTAATGACATCAATTTATAAAACGACCGTTTTTCAATAAACTGTCATTAATTTTATTATTAATTATAATTTATTCCATAAAAATTATATTTTTGTTAAATTTTATAAAAAATAATATATTTTTTAAGATTCTTAACGCAATTTTCAATAACTTTGTGTTAAGAATTAATCTCTATGAAAAACAACATAAAATTATTCATAACTGACATCAATGGAGTTTGGACCAACAACCGGGTATATTATGACAAAAACGGAAATGAAACCAAATGCTTTAACTTAAATGACGGTGTTGGAGTTATGTTTTTATACCTCCACAATATTCCGGTGGTTGTCTTAACGGAAGATCATAATGAAATAATCAAATTACGGCTTCAAAAACTTAAAATAACCGATTATCATCTGGGTGTCACAAACAAAATAAAAGCAGCGGAAGATATCTTAAAAAAGTATAATGTGACTTGGCACGAAACAGCTTATATAGGTGACGATATTGATGATTTACCTTTGTTAAAAAAAGCCGGCTATGCTGCTGTCCCCGGTCAAGCGCCCTATTACGTCAAAAAAGAAGTACCACATATCCTAACGAAGCACGGTGGCGGCGGTGTGTTTAGAGAATTTGTTGAAAAATATTTGGATGAGATCGGACTCCTGAATGAAACAATTGAAAAATATTTATCTATCTACGAATCTTTAAACTGATTAAGAATAGACCCTATAATATAACTTATCGGGTTCTATACCGGTATCTGTTAAAACACTTGCTGCCATTTTCTTCAAATCGTCAGGACCAATCATATAAACCGCATCAAAATCCGTCCCTTCTTTATGTAATATATCTTTTAAGATGCCGGCATTGATACGTCCATGATATTGTCCTGAGTGATTTTTAGAATACACATAATATAGCTTTAATTGGTCAGGGTGTTCCGTCTCCAAATTTTGTAATTCTTTATAAAACATTGTTTTATCAGGGCTTTCATTCCCATATATTAAAACCAATTTGTTTTGTGGTTGCTTATTAAGCATATACCGTATATAACTGTAAAATGGTGTGATCCCACTCCCAATCGTTATTGCCAATATCTTTTGTGGCCGGTCTGACAAATCAAAAGGCACATCGTCCATGGGTTCAGACACTTGCAAAAAATCACCAACCTGTAAATCATGCATCACATAATCGGCAAACCCGTCTTTACCTTTGCGTTTAATTCCCAATTTGATAACCCCTTCATCAGAGCTATTATAGATTGAATAATAACGTTTCAATTTTTGACCCTTAATATCTTTTTGAACTATTACAAATTGCCCGGGTTTAAAATGGAATTTTTTTCTTAACGATTCCGGAACATCTAAAACTACCGAAAAACTTTCGGGTGTTAACAACTTTTTATCTGCAACTTTTAAATTATGGAATGTATTCATATTGGTTTTTTTGGTGATATTGATTATTTGGTAACTGACACTTCGGTACACCACTCCTTCGTCGTGGCACTCAGTGACCTACTTCGGTAAACTGCTCCCTCGTCGTGGCACTCTTGACCTTTAATGTTATTTCATAGGTCACTGAGTGTTTTTGTGACGATAGGAACAAAAATGTACCGAAGTGACCGGTATAACTCTTTCAATTTTATATTACTAAGATTGCCAAAGTGCAACTTATAACTATGCTTTCCCTTTTAACACAATCACAAACTCTCCTTTGATTGCCGGTTTGTCTTCAAAAATTTTCGTGACTTCCGACAAATTGCCTCTAACGGTTTCCTCATATAGCTTACTGATTTCTCTGGAAACGGAAACGGGTCTATCCGCTCCGAAATAGTTTTCAAAATCTTTTAATGTTTTAAGCAATTTATGGGGCGATTCGTAAAATATCATGGTGCGCGTTTCATCTTGCAGAGATTTTAGTCGGGTTTGTCTGCCTTTTTTGACCGGTAAAAAACCCTCAAACACAAAACGCTCTGCCGGCAAACCAGAATTGACCAATGCGGGCACAAATGCCGTAGCGCCCGGCAGGGTTTCAACAGGAATATTTTTTTCTATTGCCTTGTGCACAATCAAATATCCGGGGTCGGAAATAGCCGGTGTGCCGGCATCCGAAATCAAAGCAAAACGACTCCCCCGCTCCAACTGTGATACCAAATCATCAACAATTTTGTGTTCGTTAAATTTATGATAGGAACGCTGTGGTGTGGCTATATCAAAATGTTTTAACAGTTTGCCTGAAGTACGGGTGTCCTCCGATAAAATCAAATCGACATCTTTTAATACTTCAATAGC